>JAUWCR010000048.1 GCA_030609215.1 Actinomycetes bacterium
ATTGATTCTTTATCCTCTGGAATTCCTTTATCACCTGCAAAAACACCTATGCATATTTTTTCTTTTGGTATTTTTAAAATATTCATTATAAAATCAATTGCAAAATTTATAGATTCTTTTTTAAAATAGTCTCCAAATGAAAAATTACCAAGCATCTCAAAAAAGGTAAGGTGCTGCTCCGAATATCCCACATTATCAATATCACTTGTCCTAAAGCATTTTTGCAGAGTTGAAATTTTATTTTTAGGTGGTTTTTTTGTTCCTAAATAATAAGGTTTAAATTGCTGCATTCCTGCAGTTGTAATCAATACACTCAGGTCATTTTCAGGAATCAGACCTGCTGAAGGAATTATTAAGTGATCTCTTTCCTTAAAATAGTCTAAAAACTTTTTCCTAATATCCATTATAAGTAAATATCTTTTGTTGTATCTTTTTAAACAACTTTATATTAATAATTTGTTGATAATGCAAATAATATATCACATATACTGTAAAAATTATATTTGATTAAATTGAACTATTTGCTACTTAATAAAATGATACCCCGTTTTGTCGTAACCATTAGAAGTTTTTTATGCCCCATCCTACTAAGGTGGGTGCCCTCCTAGCTGCTTTGTAAGTCCCGCTTCTAATATCGGGCATTTACGCTACAGTCAAAGTTTGAGCTTCCAAAGTTAATTTGTTGGCACAAAAATTAACTATAGTTACGATAAAAACAGAGTATCAATTTGGATATTATCATAATTTAATCTTTTATACAATCAAGTTTAAATGTCTGTTTTTAGAAGAGAATTAAGATTGAAAACTACTTATTTTTATCTTTAGAAACCTTTATAAATACTTCTTTTAGCTGCTCATTTGATACTTCAGAAGGAGATTCCGTCATCATGCAAACTGCTGATTGAGTTTTAGGAAAAGCGATCACTTCTCTAATACTCTCAAGTCTCCCGATAAGCATAACTAATCTATCAAGTCCTATCGCAATCCCACCATGAGGAGGCACGCCATACTCCAAAGACTTTAAAAAAAATCCAAAATTTTCTTTCATTCTTTTTTCATCTATACTTAATAATTCAAACACTTTTTTCTGCAGTTTTAAATTGTCTATTCTTGTAGATCCCCCCCCTATTTCTTCACCATTTAATACTATATCATAAGCCATAGACATTACTTTTAGAGGTTCCGTTTCTAAATATCTTACAGTATCTTTATCAGGTTTAGTAAAAGGATGGTGAACAGGAGTTAATCTATTTAATTCCTTATCTAATTCAAACAATGGAAAATCAACAACCCATAAGAATTTAAACTCTTTTTCATTAATAATTTCTAATTTTTTCCCAATGTAATTCCTTATGCTCCCTAATGCTATGCATGCTTTTTTAAATTCGTCTGCAACAATTAAGATTAAATTTTTTTCCTCTAACCCTAAAGTCTTAATTAAACCTTTCCTCTCAGACTCACTTAAAAATTTAGAAATTGGCGACTGCAGTTTCATATCTTTTTCTACTTTGATCCAGATTAATCCCCCTGCTCCATTTTTCTTAGCCATTTCAACTAACCCATCAAGTTCATTTCTTGCAAACTTTGAATAATCGTTAACTACCAAGCACTTTATACAACCATTTGTATCTAAAACATTTCTTAAAATCTTTAATTCACTATTTTCAAACACATTTGATATATCTTTTATTATAATTTCAAATCTTGCATCAGGCTTATCGGTTCCATATTTCTCTAAACTTTCCCTCCAGCTAATTCTATCAAAAGGTACACTTATTTTTTTATTTAATACATCGTAAAAAATCTTTTTAATCAAATCCTCAACAATTCTAATAACATCATCAACACTTCCAAACGACATTTCAAGATCTATTTGAGTAAATTCAGGCTGCCTGTCTGATCTTAAATCTTCGTCCCTAAAACATCTTGCAATCTGGTAAATCCTATCAAATCCTGAAAACATCATTATTTGTTTGAAAAGCTGCGGTGATTGAGGAAGAGCATAAAAACTACCTGGGTTTAATCTTGAAGGCACTAAGAAATCCCTTGCTCCTTCAGGAGTACTTTTTGCCAATATTGGCGTTTCAATCTCTACAAAACCATTCTCATCCAGATATTTTCTTGTCGATGAAGCTATAGCATGCTTCAGTCTCATATTCCACTGCATACTTTCTGTTCTAAGATCAATATATCTGTATTTTAACCTTGTCATCTCGTCAACCTTGTTCCTATCATTAAGTGAGAAAGGAGGAGTTTTTGATTTATTTAAAATTTCAATACTATCAGCAAAAACTTCTATCTCTCCTGTAGAAAGTGTAGGATTTATTGTATCTTCTGTTCTATTCCTAACTTCTCCTTTAATTTTTATAATATATTCACTTCTTATATTTTTTGCCTTATTGTAGGATTTTAAATCAAACTTTGGATCAAATACTACTTGAACAATCCCTGAAAAATCTCTTAAATCTATAAATATTAATTTCCCGTGGTCCCTTCTCTTATTGGTCCATCCGCATAATATTACTTTTCTGCCAACAAAACCCCCGTCAACTTCTCCGCATAAATTGCTTCTCATTACAGTCTTGAATTTAGCAAAATTTATCCCACTTCTGTAATTAAAATCTTTATTCATTATTTCTTGCTCCAGATCAATTTAATTATTTTATTCTTTTGACTTTTCCAGTTAATTTTATATTGTTTAAATTTATCAATATCCTTAATAGTAATATTGCCAGTATTTACTTCATCTTCACCTATAATTACTGCAAAATTATAACTACTTTTTTCAGCCAATTTCAACTCAGAACTCAAATTCTTAATCTTAAAATTAATATCACATGCAAAATTTTTATCCCTTAAAAATTTTACCACTTCAAGAGCAAAAGACTGGTAATTTTTATCCATAACTATTACATAAACCTTGGGCTCTTCCTTTTTTATATCAAAATTAATATTTTGCTGCTTCATTAACATAAGCGTTCTATCTATGCCAATAGCAAATCCTGTTGCTGGAATATCAGGACCACCAAATTGATTAATTAAATCATCATATCTGCCGCCCCCGCCTAATGCATTTTGTGCACTTTTAATATCAGATGAAATAATCTCAAAAATAGTCTTAGTGTAGTAATCAAAACCTCTAACCAGATTAGGATTAACTTCATAGTTAATTTCTAATATTTTTAAGAAATTAAGTACGCCCTCAAAATGATCCTTGCATTCCGAACAAAGAAAAGAATTTATCTTTGGAGAATCTTCCAATATTTTCCTGCAGCCTTCTTTCTTGCAATCAAAGATTCTTAAAGGATTACTATCTATTCTATTCTGGCAATCAAAACATAATTCTCCTTTAAAAGGCTTTAAATACTTCTTTAATTCTAATATATACTTTACCCTGCATTTACTGCAGCCAATGCTATTAATAAGAAGTATTAAATTCCTAAAACCCAGTTGCTTGAAAAATGAATTAAGAAGCCAGATTACTTCTGCATCTATTATCGAACTGCCAATTCCTATAGATTCTACTCCTAACTGCCAGAATTCCCGCATTCTGCCTTTTTGCGGTCTTTCATATCTAAACATATTTCCAATATAAAAAAGCTTAACCGGCAGACGATTGGAATATAGCTTGTTTTCAATCAATGCTCTTACAACAGATGCAGTCCCTTCAGGCCTTAAAGTAAGAGATCTTCCTTTCTTATCCAAAAAGGTATACATTTCTTTTTGGACAATATCAGTTTCCTCGCCTATACTTCTACTAAATACCTCAGTATACTCAAATGCAGGAGTAATTATCTCACTATAATTATAAACATAGAATAATTGCCTTGCAGTATTTATAATAAAATTTCTGTATTTAATATCATTTCCGAAAAAATCTTTTGTTCCTCTTGGTGAATTCAAAGTCAATTTCAGTCACCATGCTTTCCCTAAATCAAATTATTAATTAATCAGCTATTTAAAAAATTATCATTTAAATAATAATTAGTGTCAAATTCAAACTTTAAAGTACTGCTTTCACCATGGCCAGGATAAATAATTAAATCCTTGTCCATACCTTTTAAAATCTTTAAAGAATTCTTAATTTTTTGGCTGTCACCGCCAGTTAAATCAGTTCTTCCAATAGATCCCTTAAAAAGCAAGTCTCCTGTGAACAAAACATCGCAATATCTTATAATAATACTCCCAGGTGTATGACCAGGGGTATTTATTATATTTAAACCAAAATCATTAAAATAAGTATAATTATTTTCCTCTATTAAATTATAGGTTTTTAATAATAATTCATTTCCATTAAAAAATGAAGATAAATTTTTTACCGGATCAGTTATAATAGGCTCTTCTAATTTATGAATATAAAAGGGAATACTATATTTTTTTATTATTTCGGGAACTGCACTTATATGATCGTAATGACCGTGTGTATTTAGTATAAAATCAGGTGTTATTTCTTCATTTTTTAAGCACTTTTCAATTTCATTAAAATCTGAGCCTGGATCTATTATAATATTTAAATTATCCAGACAGAGAATGTAACAATTGACTTTAAAGAAACCTAATTCTAATCTTATTACTTTCAATTTTTCTTTCTTGGTAAAATTCTATATGCATCATAAACAGAGCCAATTTGCATCAAGTTATTAATTACATCTTTTAATATATATTTATTGCTAATCTCTATTAGAAATCTAAACTTAATACTACCCCTGCTATCAACCTTTAGTGTACTTGCATTAATAATATTTAAATCATATTCACTGATAACATTCGTTATATCTCTTAGCAGTTTTGTTCTATCAATAGCCTCGACTTGGATTTCTGCACTAAATTTATATGGTAAGAGGGTATCCCATTTTACTTCTATAAATCTTTGTTCATCATAATTTATTAAATTTTTAACATTATTGCAATCAATCCTATGAACAGAAATACCTTTTCCCCTTGTAATGTAGCCGGTAATTTTATCACCAGGTACCGGATTGCAACATTTCGCTATATTCACTAAAACTCCATCCATTCCCTTAACAATAATTCCACTCCCTGTTCTTTTCCTTTCCTCTTTCTTTTTCAAATCCTCTATAGATAGTTCCTTTTCCTGTTCTGTTTGACTTAAATTTTTTATAATCTTTGTATATACCTGATGAACAGAGATTTTATGAGAACCTATATTTCTAAATAACATATCAGCATTTTCAAAATTCATCTCCCTGGATACTTCGTCAAATATTTTTGAATGAACATTTTTAAACGAAAGACTATTTTTCCTAAGAACTTTCAACATCATCTCTCTTCCAGTATTGTAAGATTCCTGGCGCTCCTCTTTACTGAACCATCGTTTTATTTTATTTCTTGCACTTGAAGTTTTGACAACATTTAACCAGTCTCTACTCGGACCTTTTGGAAATTTTGATACTATTATCTCAACTATATCTCCATTCTCCAAAATACTTTCAATTGGTATCATTCTTCCATTTATCTTCGCGCCAATGCAATTATGTCCAATATCTGTATGCACCTGATAAGCAAAATCAATAGGAGTAGAACCTCTGGGGAGATTTATTACCCTCCCCTTGGGTGTAAATACAAAAACTTCATCTTCAAATAAATCAAGCCTTAAAGATTCCATGTAATCCTTTGGATCTTTGAGTTCTTTCTGCCAATCCAAAACCTGTCTTATCCATGCAATTCTTTTATCAAATTCACTTAGCTTTACCTTACCTTCTTTATATTTATAATGAGCAGCTATACCATATTCAGCAATTTTATGCATTTCAAAAGTTCTTATTTGAATTTCTACAGGATTTCCTTTGCTTCCAATAACAGTTGTATGTAGTGATTGATACATATTAAATTTTGGATTTGCTATAAAATCTTTAAACCTTCCAGGAACAGGTTTCCACATAGAATGAATTACGCCAAGAACTGCATAACAGCTTTTAACATCATTTACTATTACTCTAACAGCTATTAAGTCAAATATATCTTCAAATTTTCTATTCTGTTTTACGATTTTATTATATATACTATAATAATTCTTTTTTCTACCACTTATTTCAGCTGAAATTTTAACTTCTTCTATTTTCTTTGAAATAGCACCTATAGCATCATCTATTAAAGCTTTTCGTTTTTTTATTCTTTCCTTAACCATATCCCTTATTTTTTTATACTGCTTGGGATAAATATACATAAAACTTAAATCCTCTAACTCTGATTTTATTTGATATATCCCAAGTCTATGCGCAATAGGTGCATAAACTTCCAATGTCTCTTCAGATTTTATTTTTTTCTTTTCTTTACCGAATGGTTCTAAAGTTCGCATGTTATGTAATCTATCTGCTAATTTTACCAGTATTATCCTTATATCTTCAGACATTGAAATTATCATTTTCCTTAAATTCTCAACCTGTTTTTCTTCCCTGCTGCTAAAAACTATTTTATCCAGCTTTGTTACACCATCTATTATGTTTGCAGTGTTCGAACCAAATTCCCTTTTTATCTTATCCAGGCTATAATCTGTATCTTCTATTACGTCATGCAGTATTGCTGCTATTATTGATATCTGATCTAATTCCATATTAGCAAGAATATCCGCAACCATTAAAGGATGTATAATGAAAGGTTCTCCCGATTTCCTATATTGATCTTTATGATATTTCTTTGAAATATCATATGCCCTCTTCATCACTTTCTCATCAAACTTAGGGTTATATTTCTTAATTTTTTTCACAAGCTTTCTGTAAATCAAATCAATATCAATATCTTTAGTTTTGGATTTACTGCTTAATTTTAAATTATTAATTTTATGTTTAACTGGATTCATTTTTACAAATCTCCTAAATACATAAAAACTACCAATATCATCAAAATAGCCGGGAACCTGCCCTTTAATTTATTCATTACTTCTGTAACTTCAAATATTATTATAAAACATTTTTAAAATTTGCTAAACTAAGTCTAATATCACAAGTTGTATATTTTTTAAACCTTTCCATATATTTTCCTCTATTTGATAAATTATAGTAATATTACTGGCATATTTTAATTTATTTTTAATTTTATCATCAACTTTAAACATTATTGCACTAAGTTCAATGTTTTCTTTTTTTAATTTAAGCTTTACGTGCTGGCCATCCTTTAAATATTCTATCTTTGAAATCCTGCAGTCTCTTGTTGAAAAAATAGGTCTTGGATTACCTGCCCCAAATGGTTCCATAAGTGATAATTCTTCTAATAATTTATTATCTATATCACTTAAATTTAACTCTAAATCAATATTAAACTTCTTTTCTGTATCAGTTTTTTTTATCTTTTCATATGCAATCTTTACCATTTCTTTTTTAAATTCATTAAATTTAGATTTCTTCATAATTATCCCGCATGCTTGCTTATGACCGCCAAATTTTTCAAAAACTCCTCTTAAAATATATAAATTGCTGTGAAGATCAAAGTTTTTTATGCTTCTTCCCGATCCCTTAAGTTCTTTCCCTTTTTCTTTAAATAATATAACCGGTATATTAAATTCCTTTGTCAGGTTTGAAGCAACAACACCAATTACACCTTCATTCCAACTTTTAGATTTGCCAATAAAAATCCTTTTATTTTTGATAATTTCCCCAAAATCATTGCCTTTTTTTATTTCCTCTAGTATTTTTTCTTGTACTTTCTGCCTTTTTTTATTTATTAAATTAAGTTCTTTTACAATATCCTTAAAATTTTTCCCATCTTCTTTTAAAAGATTTACACTATTATCAGCATTTTTCATTCTTCCTGCTGCATTCAGTCTGGGTGCAATTTTATATCCTATATCATAAGTATTTATTTCATCTTTTTCTCCCAACAATTCTTCAATCATTAGTGACAGTCCCTTATTTTTTGTATTTTTCATAATTTTTAATCCATTCTTTACTATAATCCTATTTTCTCCAGTAAGAGGCATTACGTCTGCTATCGTTGAGATTGCGACCATATCCAGCAGTGATGTCAAATAATTTTTATTAAATTTCTTCTTTTTTTCTTCTTCTAAATTACGCAAAATGGATATTATAAATTTAAATGTAACGCCGCCACCACTAAGATCTTTAAAAGGATATTTAGAATTCTTTAACTTTGGATTTATAACAATATACTTTTCTTTTTTATAATTCTCTTTATTACCTGATACTGGATCATTAGTTGAAGGTTTATGATGATCGCATGCTATTAAATCTATATCTATATTTTTTCTTAAAATATATTCTTTAACATCATCACTATTGGTCCCGCAGTCAACGCAGATTATTAAACTATATTTCTCTTCTTTGGAAATCTTTTTAACATAATTTAAGGTAATATCATACCCTTCCTTAAACCTGTCAGGAATATATATATCTACATTTAGACCTAACTTTTTTAAAAA
>JAUWCR010000104.1 GCA_030609215.1 Actinomycetes bacterium
AGTTACTTCATCAGGAACTATTACAAATGCTGTTTTTGGTTTTACAAGTATGCTTATAAAACTACTTGAAGAACAAAAACCTGATACTATTATCTGTGCTTTTGATAGTAAAAAACCAACATTCAGACATAAAATCTTTGACGGTTACAAGGCAAACAGAGAGAAGATGCCATCCGAACTTATAGGCCAAGTTGTATTGATAAAAGAAGTATTAAGGGTATTCAATATTGTGAGTTTAGAAATGCCTGGCTATGAAGCTGATGATATTTTAGCCATGCTTGCAGAATTTACCAGGAATAAATTTAGAGAAACACTAATTGTATCAGGGGATAAAGATCTATTGCAGCTGGTTTCAGAAAAAATAAAAGTTATGGCAATAAAAAGAGGTGTAACTGATACAGTCATTTATGATGAGAAAAAAGTTGAAGAGAAGTTTGGGGTTAGCCCGGATAAGATAAAAGATCTTTTAGCATTAATGGGGGATAGTTCAGACAACATACCTGGTATTCCAGGGATAGGCCCAAAGACTGCAAGAACATTAGTAAAGGAATATGGAAGTGTTGAAGAAATTTATAATAGTATAAATAAAATAGGAAATGATAGAATTAGAAATCTTTTAAGAGAGCACAAGGATCTTGCTTACATGAGTAAAAAATTGACAGAATTAAAATCTAAACTGGATATAAATATTAAAGATGCTGTGAATAACAGCTTAAAAGATATTGATTTTATTAAAGTAGAGCAGTTATTTAACAGCCTTGAATTTAATATTTTAAAAAAGAGATTAAAAAAGATAGATATGTTTTCGAGTGCTTCTACAAAAATTGGTGAATTTGAAAGCCATGGCAATGCAGGAAAAATCAGTGCTTTTATAGCAAAAGATAAAGATACCGATAATGTTATGAGATTGGATGAAATTGACCTTAAATCTTTTACTGCAAACACAAATATTAAAGATTTATATAAAGGTGGGAAAATTTTTATTGCTTTAACTGAAGAAAATAGTCAAAAAAGAGATGAAAAAAGTGAGAAATTACAAGGAGAATTGATTCTAAGCGGCGAAAAAGGTTCCGCATGTTTAATAAAGAAATGTGAATTGGAAAATACTGAAGTTGTAGAAAAAATTAAAAAATTACTTGAGGATTTTAGTATTTCGAAATCAGGATTTGATTTTAAAAACATATGCAAGTTCTTATTTAATTATGGTATAAATCTGGGCGGGAAAATTATAGATTATAAGATACTATATCTTCTTCTCAATCCATTTAAAACTGATACAAACATAAATGAAATAATAAAGAATGAACTTGATATAGAGATCAATGATTTAGAAACTGGAAAATATAGTATCAATGACAAAGAAGATACTCGGAATGATAATGATAAAAGGGAAAGTCAGTTAAGGTTGGAATTTACTGCAGAGGATAAAATGGTTGAGCAAACAACCTCAAAAAATACAATTTCAGAAGGTTATAAGAAAGACGATTTTAAAATTCAAAAGGGTAATTCTTACAAGAGGAAAATTGATTTAACAGTTAAATATGTAAGTTTATATTCGAGACTGGAAAAGATTTTATTAAAGAAGATTGATAATGAGAATTTAAATAAACTTTATGATGAGATTGAAGGACCTTTGGTAAAAATTTTAGCTTATATAGAGTATGTAGGAGTCAATATTGATAGGAAATATCTAAGAAGTCTAATTAAAGAATATGAAGTAAATATAAATAGACTTACGGAAGATATATATAAATTATGTGGTTGTAATTTCAATATCAATTCTCCGCAGCAACTAGCAAAGATACTTTACAGCAAACTCAATCTTCCTGCTGTTAAAAAGACAAAGACAGGTTTTTCTACCAACGCAGGAACTTTACTTGCTATTTTTGACAGGCATCCTGTCATAGAGAAGATTTTAAATTACAGGGAAAAGGTTAAATTAAAAAATACATATATCGATGTTTTGCCCAGCCTGATTAATTCAAGGGATAATAGAATTCATACGACATATAATCAATTAGGTACTTCAACTGGTAGAATAAGCAGCAGTAAACCTAATCTTCAAAATATTCCGGTAAGGACTGATCTTGGCAGGCAGATAAGGAAAGCATTTATACCAGGAAAAAATTATGATTTATTAATGTCTGCAGATTACTCACAGATAGAACTCAGAGTACTTGCACATTTATCTGAGGACGAAGATTTAATAGAAGCTTTTAATCTGGGGGAGGATATACATAAGAGAACAGCATCGGAAATTTTTAGTGTTCCCTATAATGAAGTAGATGAAAATTTAAGAAGAAAAGCAAAAGCAATTAATTTTGGTATAATATATGGTATGACCGAGTATGGTTTAAAAAGTAGATTGTCTATTTCAGAAGATGAGGCGAGGGAATATATAAAAATGTATTTTAACAGATACCCGGAAGTAAAAAAATATATAAATATTTTAATTAGTTCCACCTACAAGAGTGGTTATACAACTACAATTTTTGGCAGAAAAAGATATATAAGAGAACTAAGCAGTGGTAATATTAATATTAGGAATTTGGGAGAAAGATTGGCAGTAAATACTCCTATTCAAGGCAGTGCTGCTGATATTATGAAATTGTCTACAATAATTCTCTTTAATGAATTACAATCTGTAGGTATAGACAGTAATATAATATTACATGTTCATGATGAATTGGTATTAGAGTTAAAAAAAGATGATTTGAATAGAGTTGAAAAAATAGTAAGGAATTCATTGGAGAATTGCATAGAACTAAAAGTTGGATTGGAGGTTGATATAAAAACTGGTAAAAATTGGTATATTTGATAAAAATATTTTATAATATGTTTTTTATAATATTGATAATTTTATTTTTGCATGATATTCTTTTGAGAATGTTAATTTGCAGCAGAATATTAATTTATGGAGGATGATTTTTAGGGTATGGTAAAGGAAAATTTTTTAGATAGAGTAACGGATGATAATTATATGATAGAAAATGATAATGGGGAAATGGTGCCTAATTATGATTTAACTATTATTAATTTTAATGAAGGGGATATACTAAAAGGAAAAGTAGTAAAGATAGATAAAGACGAGGTATTAATAGACATAGGGTACAAATCAGAGGGAGTCATACCGTTAAATGAACTTTCTATTAGAAATAGTGTAAAACCAGATGATGTTTTAAAAATTGAAGATATTATAGAGATAATGGTTCTTCAAAAAGAAGATCAAGATGGGCGTTTGATTTTATCAAAAAGAAGAGCAGAAATGGAGCAGAGCTTTGACAGGGTTCAAGAGATTTATGAAAAAGGGGAAACAATAGAAGGTGAAGTTATAGAGTGCGTTAGGGGCGGACTTATTTTAGATATTGGCCTCAGAGGATTTTTACCAGCATCCCTGATAGATGTTAGAAAAACAAAAGAACTCATGTCTTATATTGGTGAAAAGTGTGTTTGTAAAATAATTGAAGTTGATAGAAACAGAAATAATGTAGTCCTTTCAAGAAAAGTGATAATTGAGGATGAAAGGAAGGAACAGAGAAAAGAGGCGCTTGACAGTATTGAGATTGGCCAGATTAGAAAAGGTGTCATTACAAGTATTGCTGATTTTGGGGCATTTGTGGATATAGATGGAGTAGATGGGCTTGTTCATATTTCTGAACTATCCTGGAATCATGTGAAACATCCTTCAGAAGTAGTAAGCGTAGACGATGAAGTCAGTGTTGAGGTATTGGATATTGATTATGATAAGCAGAGACTCTCCTTGGGTTTAAAACAGACTCAGAAGGACCCCTGGGTAGAGAAAATAAAGAAATATAAGGTAAATGATATAGTTACAGGTAAGGCAACAAGGATAGTAAAATTTGGCCTTTTTGTTCAGATTGAAGATGGTATGGAAGGTCTCGTACATATATCAGAATTAAGTGATGAGCCAATAAGCAGACCCAGTGAGGTAGCAAAAATAGGAGATGAATTAGAAATACGTATTATTGACATTGATTTTGATAAAAGAAGAATGGCGTTCAGCGTAAAGCAGGTTGCCAATCCTGTAAGCGAAGGAGAGAGAGAAGAGAAGGCAAAAGAAAAAGAAGCTGCTTCTAAAAAGAAGGTTAAGCCTGAGAGTATCAAAGAAGAAGTTTCTAAATCTGAGGAGAAAAAGAGTGAACCAGTAAGCGAAAAGGGCAAAAAAGCTGCGCCGGAAGACAAGGAATCTAAAGAGAAGAAACCTGAAGATAAAATCCAATCAAAAGAAAAAGAAGAATTGGATAGTAAACTGGGCGGGATAAGTAAAGAGGAAAAGGAGCAGGCAATAAAAAAGATACTGAAAGAGCTAAAAGAAGAAGCTAATATAGAGTAGCAGTTTAGTATATTAATTCTTTTATGCAGGCTTTCTTACAAGCTTTTAAAATAGAAAATCATTTTTCTATTTTCATTACTACTAATATTCTTATTAATAATTTTTTCTTACCATTTTAACCTTTTTTTATTATATAATTTTAATTATAGAATTGTTTATATTTAAAAAATGGAGACACAACGCTGTTATGTTTTAATAAGCTAAAAGTAAATCTACTGGAGGGGATAAAAATATTTATTATAGGTTTAGTAGGAAAAATTGCGTCAGGTAAAAGCACAGTAAGAAAATATTTAAAAAAGAAATTAAAAAAATCTTTAGTTTTAGATGTGGATAAAATTGCTAAAGATATATATTTAAGTGATGAAAAGGTTCTAAAAAATTTAAGAAATTGCTTTGGAGGCGGTATTTTTTACTCAGTTAGGAAAGTTGATTTTAATGTTCTGGCTAAAAGAGTATTTTCCAGTAGTATAGAACTTGCGAAGTTAAATAAAATAATGTTTCCTGAAATAAGGAGAAAAGTTAAAAAAATTATAAACAACAGTTTGGAGAAAAATTATATAATTATAGATGCTGCAGTTCTTTTTGATTCTAAACTAGATTTACTTTGTGATTATATAATACTAGTCAAGGCAGATAAAAGCTTGAGAAAAAAGTTATTAAAAGATAAAGGAACAGAGATTAGTGATGAGGATATAGATTTACGGTTGGAAGGGCAGCATATAAAAATTAATAAAAATCTTGTAAATTTTACGGTAATTAATAATGGTTCAAAAGCAGATTTATATAAAAAAGTTGAAGACATTTTAGAAGAAATTAATGAGTATCAAATTTAAAACTAAAAAAAAATTTGAAATTGTATCTAATTACTCTCCCCAGGGAGATCAAGGCCGAGCTATACGCAAATTAACTAAAGGCCTGGAGAAAAATTACAAATATCAGATCTTACTCGGGGTAACAGGCTCGGGAAAAACCTACACAATAGCTAATGTTATCAAAGAGGTTCAACTTCCTACTCTGGTGCTGGCTCCAAATAAAACTCTTGCTGCTCAACTCTGTAGCGAGTTTAGGTAATTTTTTCCAGATAACAAAGTTGAATATTTTGTAAGTTATTATGATTACTACCAGCCTGAAGCTTATATTCCAAACAAAG
>JAUWCR010000050.1 GCA_030609215.1 Actinomycetes bacterium
ATAAAATAAAAGGTTCAGTTATTTCAGCAGTTGACCTTGTTAAAGGAATAGGCATATTAGCAGGACTGCGGTCCGTAGAAGTTGAAAATGCTACTGGGAACATTCATACAAATTTTACAGGGAAAGCTGAAGCTGCCATTAAGGAGATCCAGAATGGCCAGGATTTTGTTTATCTTCATATAGAAGCACCGGACGAATGCAGCCACCAGGCAGATATAGGAAACAAGGTTAAAGCAATTGAGATAATTGATAAAAAAGTAATTAAAATTATTAAGGAAGCATTAGATAGGGAAGTGTTTGACTATAAGATAATGATTCTTCCTGATCACTATACTCCTATCTCACTGCGGACTCATACTGACGAACCTGTGCCTTTTTTAATATATACAAGCAATGATGTAAGGGATAATCCACTACAGAAGTACTGTGAATCCATAGCAGAAAAGGCAGGGTTATATTTTGATATGGGCTATAAACTAACTAATTATTTTTTTGGTAAGAAATAATAGAATAGGAAATTTAAAATAGTTAGACAAATATCCTGTAATATGCTAACCTTTTTCTTTCAATAGTTGGAAATTATAAAATTGGTTGAAATAGTTAATTACAAGTAAGCTAATTTGACAATTAAATATAGAATAAAACTAGTGATCAGGAGTAGTAAGCACTAAGCAGTATACAGAGAGCCGCTGATGGTGAGAATGCGGTTGCAAGGCTGGTGACTGAATGGGCCTGTGAGGTGACTGTCTAAAATCTAATAGATTATTAGAGAGTAAGTCAGTTCGGCTTCCTCCGTTATCAAAGGATAGGATATTGTAAAGTATCTGAAAATAATGAGAGCATGGAATAATTTTTTATTATTCTGTGAAGTAGAGTGGCAACGCGGGATTAACCTCTCGTCTCTACAAATAGTAGAGATTTGGGAGGTTTTTTTATTTTCAGGAAGTTTTTTAAGTTTTAAAGGCATAAGATTTTGTTTTTTAAATTATCAAGTAAAAAGAAAGGCAGGGTGATTAGGTTGATGCCATTATTATGGTAGTTATCTCAAATATATGTTCTATTAGTATGCTGTTTGTAATTATATCTAAAGAGCTGGCTAATATCGCATTAGCTGGAGAGCATTAATTAGGATTATTTAAACAGGTATTATTGGAATAACTGTGTTACTAACGGAAAATAGTGTTTAAATTATAATTAGATTTAAATTATTAAAAAATATTTTAAGAGATTTAGAAAGGAGAATAAAATGGACAAAAGAACAAAATTTATACTTGATGAGGAGGAAATACCAGAAAGTTGGTATAATATTCAGGCAGATTTACCTGAGCCCCTTCCGCCGGTTATACACCCAGCTACGGGGAAGCCAATAACTCCAGATGATCTGGCTCCATTATTTCCTATGGAACTTATTAAGCAGGAAGTAAGTACTGAGCGCTGGATTGAGATTCCTGAAGAGATAAGAGATATTTACAGGTTATGGAGGCCTACTACATTATTTCGAGCACATAGGCTGGAGAAGGTTTTGGATACACCAGCTAAGATTTTTTACAAATATGAAGGGTCGAGCCCTCCTGGCAGCCATAAACCTAATACTGCTGTAGCGCAAGCCTACTACAATATGAAGGAAGGTGTCAAGCGTATAACTACAGAAACTGGAGCAGGACAATGGGGAAGTGCGTTATCTTTTGGAGGTGCTTGTTTTGGTATAGAAATTAAAGTTTACATGGTATCAATTAGTTATTACCAGAAACCTTACAGGCGTGTAATGATGGAAGTATGGGGCGGAAAATGTGTCCCCAGTCCAAGCAAGGATACAAAGGCAGGACGAGATATGTTAGCAGAAGACCCTGATTGTCCCGGCAGCCTGGGCCTTGCCATCAGTGAGGCTGTAGAAGATGCAGTTTCTCGTGATGATACTCATTATTCATTGGGTAGTGTACTTAATCATGTTTTATTGCATCAGACTGTAAATGGCCTGGAAGCGAAAAAATTAATGGAGAAGGCAGATGTCTACCCGGATATAATTGTTGGCTGTGTTGGCGGAGGTTCAAATTTTGCAGGGCTTTTCCTGCCTTTTGTAAAGGATAAAATTGATGGGACAAAGCCAGACTTGCGTATAATAAATGTAGAGCCTATGTCTGCTCCAACTTTAACTAAGGGCCCTTATGCCTATGATTTTGGTGATAAAGCAGGACTAACACCGCTAATGAAGATGTTTACCTTAGGGCATGATTTTATTCCACCTCCAATTCATGCTGGAGGCCTTCGCTATCATGGAATGGCACCTATTATCTGTCATTTAGCTGATCTTGGTTTCGTTGAAGCAAGAGCTATACACCAGCTGGGAACTTTTGAAGCAGGGATAACTTTTGCTCGAAGCGAAGGTATTATAAGCGCGCCTGAAACGGATCATGCTATAAAGGCTGGTATTGATGAGGCTTTAAAGTGCAAAGAAACAGGAGAATCAAAAACTATTCTTATAGCTCATAGTGGGCATGGACATGTTGATATGGCTGCTTATGATGCATACTTGTCAGATAAACTGAAAGATTATGAGTATCCTGAGGAAAAAATCAAAGAAGCTTTAAAAAATCTGCCAAAGGTTTAAGAGAAAAAGTTACGATGGAGGGATTATTTTATAATCCCTCCAAATCCTCTTTTAAAAGCAATTAAAAAAACACTTGATTTTTTTTTAATTAATATGTATCATCTTAACACATAGTTGAATTAAAAATTAAAAAAGGCAAAAGAATACTTCATATTATTATAATCAAAAGCTCTTAAAAAATGTTGATGTCTAAGGACATTCAATTTTAGCAAAGGTTTGTTTAGGAATTAATTTATCCATACCACTTAAAATAAATCCCTAATATTTTTTAAAAGTGTATATTAATTTGAAAATACTTGTTTTGTCTGGAATTTTTTTAGCTATAAATTCAGAATTTTTAAAAGGAGAGGTAATTGATAGAAAAAATAAAAGAAATTAACAAGAAAGATCTAGAAAATAAAATAGTAGCAGATTTAAAAGAGATTGCTAAGCAATTAGATATTTCTGTGGTGTCTGGTTTAAAGAAGGAAGAATTGATAAATAAGATTTTAGAGAAAACACCTAAAGAAGAAGCTGAAAAATCTCAAGCCGTAGCTGCTAAGACAATTGAGGGGGAAATAGTAGAGGAGAAAGAAAAAGAGAGAGTTACTTATAGAAGGAAGGGGTTTTCTGGCGAACCTGAAGTATATGAAGAAAAGATGAAAGGAGTCCTTGACATACTGGCTGAAGGATATGGATTCTTAAGATCAAGCGGATATCTGCAGGGTCCTAATGATATTTATGTATCTCAGTCCCAGATTAGAAGGTTCCGCTTAAAACAGGGTGATGAGGTTTACGGACAGGTTAGGCCGCCAAAGGATAAAGAAAAGTATAATGCACTTTTAAGAATCGAGAAGGTAAATGATAGTGACCCGGAATTTATAAGAAGAAGAAAACCATTCGAGAATCTAACTCCTATTTATCCCATTAATAGGTTAAGGCTTGAAACTGCTAATTCTAGTAATATTACTTCACGGATCATTGATCTGATATGTCCAATTGGGAAAGGACAGAGAGGACTTATAGTATCTCCTCCCAAGGCAGGCAAAACAACAATAATGAAAGATATTGCTAATAGTGTTTCAGCTAATAATCCTGAAGTTAGTATTATGGTTTTACTTGTTGACGAGAGACCTGAAGAAGTGACAGACATGGAGCGTTCCATAAAAGGCGAAGTAATAAGTTCTACATTTGACCAGCCTTCAGAAAATCATATACAGGTTTCAGAATTAGTTATGCAGAGAGCTAAAAGGCTGGTTGAGCACGGAAGAGATATACTTATACTTCTTGATAGTATAACACGTCTTGCAAGAGCTTATAATTTATCTATTCCTGCAAGCGGCAGAGTCCTGTCGGGCGGAGTGGATTCTACAGCACTATTTCCCCCAAAAAGATTTTTTGGCGCTGCTAGAAATATTGAAGACGGAGGTAGTCTTACCATACTTGCTACAGCATTAATCGAGACTGGAAGCAGAATGGATGAGGTGATTTTTGAAGAGTTTAAAGGTACTGGAAATATGGAAATTAATCTGGATAGAAAATTAGCAGATAAAAGAATTTTTCCAGCAATAGATATCACAAGGTCTGGAACCAGAAAAGAAGAGCTCTTAATGGATGAAGAAGAAGCCAAGTTAGTATGGAAGCTCAGAAGAATTATACATGATAAGGAGCCAGAGCCGGCTATAGAACAGTTAATTGATTACGTAAGGAAAACTAAAACCAACAAGGACTTTCTTAATGCTATTAAAGCAAGCTTCAAGCAAAATAGGGCAACTATAAATTCCAGGGTTTAGTATTTGATAGAAGCATCATTTACCGATTACCATATTTATGATAATATATCTCACTTGAAACAAAAAACTATATAAATATAAAGTAAAATGGGGTTTGGAAATTATGAAAAAAGGTATACATCCGGATTATTATGATTGCACAGTTACATGTTCTTGCGGAAATAGTTTTAAGACAAAATCGACTAAAAAAGAATTAAAAGTGGAAATATGCTCAAACTGTCATCCTTTTTATACCGGGAAACAAAAATTAGTAGACTCAGGTGGAAGAGTTGATAGATTTCAAAAGAGATTAAGCAAGAAAAAAAAGTAGCAAAGAGAGTCTGTTATGAAAATTAAGTACGATAATACTCCAAAGGCAAGTGGTTTTAATGCCTGAAAAATCAAGTAAAAACCAGTTTGGCGGGCAGGCAGTTATTGAAGGGGTAATGATGAGAGGCAGAAGATACTGGGCTCTTGCTGTTCGAAAACCTGACAAAAGTATATCAACCAGGTTATTTAAAGATATCTCATTAACTAAAAAATACAGGGTGCTGGGTTTTGTATTTATCAGGGGAATAGTTGCTCTTATTGAGAATTTATCTCTTGGTTTTAAAGCATTGGGATATTCTGTGAATGAAGCTACAGGAGAAGAGATAAAGTTTTCAAAAAAGGAAATGGCAATTTCTGTATCAATAGCTGCAGTGTTTGCAGTCGGAGTCTTTTTTATTCTTCCCACTGTAATTGGCAGGAGTTTTAGCAAATTTTTTCCCAATTCTATTGTCTATAATATTATTGAAGGTTTAATCAGAATTGGATTTTTTTTATTATATATAGGGATAATATCCTTGCTAAAAGACGTTAAAAGGCTTTTTCAGTATCATGGAGCTGAGCATAAAACCATTCAGGCATATGAAAATGGTGAAGAGTTAATACCAGAAAATGTTAAGAAATATAGCAGATTACATGTAAGGTGCGGAACGAGCTTTCTTCTGATTGTGATGGTTGTAGCTATTATTGTTTTTGCCCTGCTTGGCAAGCCTCCAATTTTATTAAGGCTGCTTTATAGGATAATTTTAATACCTGTTATAGCAGGAATATCTTACGAATTGATAAAGCTTGCCGGTAAATTTAGTAAATATAAGATTGTAAACATAATATTTTATCCAGGCCTGCTTCTACAAAAAATAACAACCAGGGAACCTGATGAGTCTCAGATGGAGGTTGCAATCAGTTCTTTAAAAAAGGTAATAGATGCAGAGGCTGGTGCTGACCAAAAAATGAAGACAGATAAATTAAATCAAAAGTAAGTTAAAGAAAAGAAATATAAACAGGTATTACCATGTCAGAATTACTCTCAAAATTAAAGCAATACGAAGATAGTTATGAAAAATTAGTGAGCAAACTTGGGACTCCAGATGTTTCAGCTAATCCTGAAAAGATAAAAGAATATGGTAAAAAAATATCTGAATTGGAGGATATAGTTAATGCATCAAAAAAATACAAGGAAGTTCTTTCTTCAATTACTGAAATAGAAGGAATGCTAAAAGATGAAAAAGAAGAAGAGATGAATAGATTTTTAAATGAAGAACTAAAAAATAACAATAAAGAAAAACAAAAACTTGAGGAAAAAATAAAAATATTACTGACACCAAAAGATTTAAATGACAGAAAGAATGTAATAGTTGAAATAAGAGCAGGCGCAGGAGGAGATGAAGCAGCTCTTTTTGCAGAAGTATTATACAGGCTTTATACTAAATTTGCAGAAAGTAAGAAATGGAGGCATATAGTATTAAGTTCTAATCCGCTTGGTATTGGTGGTTTTAAAGAAATTATATTTGGAATTGAAGGTAAAAATGTATATTCAATAATGAAATATGAATCAGGAGTTCATAGAGTTCAGAGAGTTCCTGTAACAGAATCAAGTGGTAGAATTCATACTTCTACAGCAACAGTTGCTGTACTCCCTGAGGCGGAAGAAGTTGAGGTAAAAATAGATTCTTCTGATTTAAGAATAGATGTATTCAGGTCAAGCGGTCCTGGAGGGCAGTCTGTGAATACTACAGACTCTGCAGTAAGAGCAACACACCTGCCTACAGGAATGATAGTTAGCTGCCAGGACGAAAAATCACAGCTGCAGAATAAAGAGAAAGCTTTAAAAATTTTAAGAGCCCGCCTTAAAGAGATAGAAGAACAGAAGCAAATAAGCGAGCAGGTTGAAAATAGAAGAATGCAAATAGGAAGCGGTGACAGGAGTGAAAGGATAAGGACGTATAATTATCCACAAGGAAGAGTAACTGATCACAGAATAAATTTAACCTTGTATAAGCTTGACGAGATTTTAGAAGGTGATATTGGGGAGTTAATAGATGCTTTAAAAAGTGCTGACCAGAAGAAAAAAATTGAAAAAATAGGAGTATAATTATATTTGGAAACATGGAACATACAGAAAGTTTTAAATTGGACAACTAGCTTTTTTAAAAGCAAAAATATTCTTCAACCAAAATTATCTGCAGAGCTTCTACTGGCTTCAGTTTTAAAATTATCAAGGATGCAGCTATATCTAGATTATAATTATGTTTTAAATTCCAACCAATTAAAAAAATATAAAGGGTACATTAAAAAAAGATTAGAAAATATCCCTGTCCAGTATATCTTAAATGAAGCGTATTTTAGGAAAATCAAATTGTATGTAGACAGTAATGTTTTAATACCAAGACCAGAAACAGAACTTATTGTAGAAAAAGGATTTGAATGTATAAAAGGAATTTTAAGCTCTAAAAAGAAGATAAATATATTAGAGATTGGAACAGGAAGCGGAGCTATTGCCATAAGTATTGCTTCAGAGATCTATAATTATGATATTAGCGGAATTTCAAATTCATCATGGTATTTAATTGCAACTGATAGTAATAAGGAAGCACTGGAGATAGCAAAAAAAAATGCAGAAAGAAATCTTTCCAGTGATAAATTGAGTAATATAGATTTTATAAATTGTGATATTTTTCCAGAGGAGAGCAGTGATTTCTTAAATAAATTTGAGGGTAAAATTGATTTGATAATTTCAAATCCTCCCTATATCAGTCAAGAAGATTATAGTAGTTTGCCTATAGAAGTAAAAAAGTTTGAACCAAAATCAGCTCTTATTGCTGGAAAAACAGGGCTGGAAGTATATGAAAAAATATTTAGTAAAGTAAAACCACTCATATCTTCTGATATGTGTTATATGGTATTTGAAACTGACCCAAAGGTAAGCAGTTCCTTAGAGAAAATGGCAAAGGAAGAGTTAAAACCGAAGCAGGTGGAAATTAGTAAAGATTATAATTTAAGAGACAGGATTATAACTATAAAAATGCAGGAAAAAAACTAGTACCCCGGATGTATTGGCTGCAGTATTGCATTCTAAAGGTTTTCCTTATATTAATTGACTTAAATATGCATATAGATATATATACTCCGAAGCCGGAATGGGTCCAGGATTAGTTCAACAATTCTTTCTGTAATAGATAACATACAAGGTAATTTATTTGCACAACAATCACCCAACTTAGATAGAAGATATATTAAATAATCAGTCATTTATAAAAATAACTGCTTACAAGCTCAGGGATTTTTTTAATAGCGTAAAAAGGTATTGATATAATGGGAAGTATATCATCAAATGGGAGTTGGGAAATTTTCACTCCAACGGGACGATCAGCTTTCCTATTTCTGCCATTTGATAGCTAAAACAAGGGGCAATAATAGAGACCTTTGCAAAACACCCC
>JAUWCR010000196.1 GCA_030609215.1 Actinomycetes bacterium
ATATTTTAAACAGGTATTTCATTTGATAATAATAGAGGTTGGAATCCTCTAACTCCTTTCTTAACAAAAATATTTGTCAATATCTAATATTTTATTTATTTCTATATAATATAGCACTAACCCCTATTTAGAAAAAGGTTATCTTATATATTAATATTCAACAGCATTTCAAAGACTTTCTTTTTTAGAAAAATATTATTTAAAATATTTTTATTCTATATAGAATGCCTGCAAAATTTCTCTGCCTGGATCTTCAAATGCCTGTACAAAAATTACTCCATGTACATTATTAATATCTTCACAATCTAATTCTTCAGAGGTAAAAGAAAAACTTACCATTTCATCAGCTGCAATTAGATTAATTTCCTTCCCTTTTAAAATATCCAATACTAAATATTGTAAACCTGTCTCTCCCCGATCTTCAAAGATCATTCCATTTATAATTATTCTGCTTAAAGGAGAAGAACTTACATTTTTAATAGATCCACTTATAGTAATTTTAGAATATTTTATCTTCTTAGAAGCAGAAATATAAAGTTTTGTTTAAATTTATGAAATGTAAAATATTTATTTCAATTAAATATTTTACTCTATATATTGTATATACTACGTTTATTTAAAAAATCCTTCTTTTTCTATAAAAAAAGCCCTTCAGCATGATTGCCAAAGGGCTGGAAATTGTCTGGCTCCCCCTATTGGAAACGTTTAGAACTTTTTGTTGGGGTGAAATTATTGAAGAATTGCGAAACACCTATAAACTAAAGGAGTTATTTAATCTTCCCGTTAGAGTTCCAAATAATATCTAGTTAAATATAAACCATTGCTTATCAATAAATTATACCCTACCCTAATTCTAACCATAACTATAATGATAAATTGATTATATTAAATTTATTATAAGGGCCTAAGAATTTATTTGAATATTTGATACAGAGAACAAAAGACAATGCAGGCTTTTATTAATACAAAATTTCTAATATATTAAACTAATAATTAACCTTAAAAGCATTTTTGCAGGGGATATTTTTTAATAGAGAGAGATTAGATGAAGTGATTTTTATAAAGAAGGACAAAGAACGGTGGCGATATCTTTTTAAGATCGACAAATTATGATAATGTTAACGTGGTATCTAAAACCGGCTAGATAACAAATTTTTCCCGGGAAGTACCGCAAGCATTAGTTATTTCATTAACTTCTTTGATATTTGTCGTAAAGCAGGAGAATTGCCATTAAATTTTTCACCACTTGCAGTCCAAGCATATGCACATTTTATTCTACTATAAAAACCTGCACAATCAGATGTTGTAAAATAGGCTGTAACTGACGCCTTTGATTCTAAGCGCATTGGTAATTTTCCACCTTCTGCTAATGAAGGATTTATAAATGATAATCTTTTATCCATACCTTTTAATAATAAACCAATTCTGATAAAGTAATAGTAAATAAACTTAGATTAATAACTTCTATTGATCCAATAATAGAAGGATAAGCCGATCCAACGGGTATTGCATGTTTTGGAATAACTTTAAGTTTAATTTTATCCCTATCAATAGATTTCCATATATTAATTATTCCTAAGATAGCACCTATCATTGCTGCTGAAAAAGTAAAATATTGCATCCATTCTGACATAATATTTCCTCTTTTTATCACGCCGAATATTTCATATAACGTTGCGAGAGTTTGTGCAATTACTTCGCTATCGCTGTGTAACTGCACAAACTCTCTGTTGTATGCTGGGTAGAGCACTTTTTAGGATGATCATTATACCTTTTCATCTACCTTCTTTTTATATCGACCAAACTTGATCAATTTTATACCAATAAGAAGGAGCCATACTAAATATAATGGACCAGCAACTATCATGAGGATGATACCAGCCTTAAAATAAAATATCCCGATAATGATGTGAGCCAAATCAAGACTATGTGTTAGAATTCCAATCCAAGCAGTTACTTTACCGAAGACTTTGCTTCTAAGCATGACAAATGAAATTAACACAGCTGCACTTTCTAAGAAGATTCCTCCCATGATAGCACCGGTGCTATGCCACATATCAGAGGAAATTATCGCCTTTCCTGCTGCTAAGAGCTGAGATTTTTCTACATCTGTTGTAGCCGCTGCGTACTGGTTGGAAAGTGATATTATTGAGAAAGCTGAATGGTTTGCGAACCAGAGCGTTATCCCTACAAAAGCGAGAGCTGTAGCTAGGGTCGCATAAGCTCTATTTTCGCGTCTAAGAACAGTGTAGATGCCAAAAAAGATCAAGTAATAGCAAGCCAGGTTTATAACAGATGCAAAATCCATTCGTAAGAGACCAACTATTCTATCATTATTCAATAGAGTAAAATACTCAGTTGCTGTACTAGGTTCACCGCCGATAGTAATGATTACAGTCATGGTAATTAGGACGCAAACAACAGATAAGAAAGCAGCAATTCCACCAATTCTGCTTACATTCTTCCAGTTTGAATCTGCGATTTCGGAATCAGTAATTTGATTTAGATTTAATTGAGACATGTAATTCTCCTCCTTATTATTTTTGTTAGTTTCACGTTTGTTTTTTTTAGATTACTCATAGATTTTCCTCCTTATTTTTTAGTGGTTATAAAAATCGCCCTGTTCAAAACTTTTGAATAATATACAAAAACTATCCTAGAACAGTCTATCGCAACTGCTTTTTAATCATAAAATTAAAATAATCTGCTCAATCTATCAATTACTTCAGTAATTTTCTGATCGCGACTCGCACTACTCCAGATTACAATCCCTGATCCGCAGACTGTCCCGTCTTTGGATTTGCAGATTTTTTTCATCTTGTTAATTGCTTGGTTTCCACCTGTCCAGTGAAAGGGTAAGTTCTTGGTGATGAAACAGGCAACTTTTTTGCTCTTTAATGATGCAGTC
>JAUWCR010000200.1 GCA_030609215.1 Actinomycetes bacterium
TCAAACCCTTATGCTATAAGTAAATCTGCTCTTGATTTTCTTTCCACTACTTATTACAGGGCTTACAACCTTGAAGTTTTTGTAAGCAGATCTTTTAATCATATTGGTCCTGGACAATCAGAAAGGTTTGTAACTTCAGATTTTGCAAAACAAATAGCTGAAATAGAAAATGGAATTAGAGAGCCTGTTATAATGGTTGGAAATATAGGGGCTGCCAGAGATTTTTTAGATGTAAGAGATGTTGTAAAAGCATATAGCTTTATTGTAAGCAAAGGCAGGGCTGGTAATGTATATAATGTATGTTCAGGCAAAAAAAGAAAAATATCAGATTTACTTGATATACTTATATCACTTAGTACAAAATCGAACATAAAAGTTAAGGTAGATAGGAGTAAATTTAGGCCTGTTGATGTAGATTCAATATATGGAAGTAATACTAAACTTAAAAGACACACTGGGTGGAAGGCAGACTACAGGATTGAGGATTCACTTAAAGATGCACTTGATTATTGGAGAGGTATTATCAAAGAAAAATAGAGATAAAAGTAGGAGGTTAAAAATTGAAAGCAGTAATACTTGCAGGCGGAAAAGGAACAAGACTAAGACCAATTACATATATTAACCCCAAACCTATGCTCCCATTAATAAATAGGCCTTTTATGAATAATTTCATTTTATGGCTCAAGTTGCATGGTTTAAAAGACATTATATTATCCACAGGTTATCTTCCTGGCATATTTGAAGAATATTTTGGAGATGGTAGTGATTTGGGATTGAAATTGACATATATAACAGAGGAAAGCCCCCTGGGTACATGCGGAGCAGTTAAAAATGTTGAAAAATATTTAAGCTGCAGCAGTTTTATGGTATTTAATGGTGATATTTTAACCTCTCTGAATTTAAGAAATATGATATCTTTTCATAAGAAAAAAAAGGCAGATATAACCATTTCTTTAACACCAGTTGAGGATCCTACTGCATATGGGCTGGTTCCTATTGGTAAAGATGGCAGGGTAAAAGAATTTTTAGAAAAGCCTAACTGGGAAGAAATTACAACAAATTTAATAAATGCAGGTACTTATATAATTGAGCCTCATATTATGGCACTTGCACCTGAAGGAGAAAATTATTCTTTTGAAAGAGGCCTTTTCCCTAAAGCTTTAAGAAATGAGTATAAAATATACGGATATGTTTCTGATTCATACTGGCTGGATGTTGGGACTCCTGAAAAATATCTTTCAGCTCATTATGATATATTAGATAAAAAACTTAATTTCAAATTCCCATATAGAAGAATTATGCAAAATATATATATAGGAGAAAAGGTAAAATACTCAAAAGATAATTTCACATCAGGACCTCTTGTGGTTGGTGATGGAACAGTAATTGAGAAAGGTGCAAAAATACTCCCGCTTACAGTAATAGGAAATAACTGTCATGTTTCTTCAGGGGCAAATCTATCAGCCAGTGTAGTTCTTGATAACTGTGAGATTGGTAAAAATTGTATTATCAAGGATTCAATTTTATCTAAAAATGTTAAAGTCGGCAAAGACGTTAAAATTGAAGAAAAATCAGTAATTGGTGATAATACTACAATTGGAAAGAACAATGTCTTAACTGCTGGAATTAAAATAAATGTTAATTCTAAAATTGTTCCAGGAGGAATTACTTTTTAGTAAGGCTTATAATAATAAAAAAATAAGGGGTGAGAAAAATTGAGAGCGCTTATAACTGGAATTACCGGGCAGGACGGATCATATCTGGCAGAATTATTGCTGGATAAAGGCTATGAAGTTTACGGGATGGTTAGGAGATCGTCAGTTGAAAAGCTTGACAGGATAGAACATATAAAAGAAAAAATTAAGTTTGTTCAATCAGATCTTCTCGATCAGCTTTCTATAATAAATGCAGTTAAAGAGTCAAAACCAGATGAAATCTATAATCTTGCTGCAATGTCTTTTGTCCCAACTTCATGGGCACAGCCTGTATTAACGGGTGAATTTACAGGACTTGGGGTTACGAGAATGCTTGAGGCAGTAAGGCTTGTTGGCAAGGATATTAAATTTTATCAGGCTTCAAGCTCAGAGATGTTTGGCAAGGTAAGAGAAGTACCTCAGAATGAAAAAACACCATTTTATCCAAGAAGCCCTTACGGGGTAGCAAAAGTATATGGACATTATATGACTATAAACTATAGAGAAAGCTATGATATTTTTGCATGCAGCGGGATACTTTTTAATCATGAATCTCCCAGAAGAGGATTAGAATTTGTCACCAAAAAAGTAACTAATTGTGTAGCAAAAATAAAGTTAGGTCTGGCTGACAGTCTTTATCTGGGAAATATGGATGCACAGAGAGATTGGGGATATGCAAAAGAATATGTAGAGGCAATGTATCTGATGCTTCAACAGGATAATCCTGATGATTATGTTATAAGCACGGGAAAATCTCACACAGTTAAAGATTGGGTAGAAGCTGCTTTCAAGTGTGTGGATCTTGACCCGGATAAATATGTAAAAATAGATAAAAGATTTTTAAGGCCAGCTGAAGTAGATTTTTTAGTTGGTGATAGTTCAAAGGCAAAAAAGAAATTAAATTGGGAGCCAAAAGTTAATTTTGAGCAGCTGGTAAAGATAATGGTTGAGTACGATTATAATGAATTAAAAAATAAAAATAATTTATAGGTAAAGTATAAGAAAAATAGGCAGAATTATTTAATGGAAGGGAAATAATGCAAAATGGGTGAGGCAGTTATTAAATTTGGAACAGATGGATGGAGAGGAGTAATAGCATATGATTTTACGGCTGACAGGGTAAAAATTGTAACCAGGGGCGTGT
>JAUWCR010000073.1 GCA_030609215.1 Actinomycetes bacterium
AAAGCTCTCCAGGCCCCAAACTTGTAATAAACCTAGATACTTCAATAAATTATGTAAATCCAGCTTTTGAGAAGTTAACTGGTTTCAAATCTAAAGAAATTACAGGTATAAAAGCTCCATATCCATGGTGGATAAAGGAATTACAGGATGTTACTTGTCAGAAGCTAAAAGAAGCTATGAAAAATGGACTAGAAAAAACTGAAATATCTTTTAATAAAAAAAATGGAGAAAATCTGTGGGTAGAATTAACTTTTATATTAATTAAAAAAGACGGAGAAACTAAATATTACCTCTCAAACTGGGTAGATATTACAGATCGTAAAAAAGTTGATGGAGCTTTAAAAGAAAGTGAAGAAAAATACAGATCAATATTTGAAAATCCTATCATTGGCGCTTATAAAAGTACCTTAGGCGGAAAATATATAGACGTAAATTCAACACTTGTTAAAATGCTTGGATACCCCAGTAAAAAAGATTTGCTTTTAGTAGATATAAAAAAAGATCTATATTGCTCTGAAAAAGATAGACCATCATATAATAAAAGAAAAGAACCATTTAAAGTTAACTTAAAGAAAAAAGATGGTTCTAGAATATGGGTAGAAGTAAGTTCAAAAGTTATATATAACAATGGAAGACCTATAGGCTACGAAGGAATAGTTATAGATATAACGGAAAGAAAAAAAGCAGAAAGTAAATTAAGATATTTATCTTTCCATGATTCCTTAACAGGTATATATAACCGAACCTTTTTCAGTGAAGAGTTGGAGAGGCTTCAAAAAAGTAGAGATTTCCCAATTTCAATAATATCATTGGATGTAGATGGCTTAAAAGTTATTAACGATTATTTAGGACATTCTAAAGGTGACAAATTACTGACGACATTAACGATTTTGGTTCAAAAAGCTATCCGAAAATCAGATATTTTTGCAAGAGTAGGTGGGGACGAATTTGTAATACTACTGCCAAAAACAGATTACGATAAAGGCAAAGAGATAATAGACAGAATAAGTGAAGAAATAGAAAATCACAATGATAAAAATGAAAGCTTCCCATTAATTCTTTCAACTGGGTTAGCCACAAGTTTTAATAAGGCAGATAAATTAATCGAAACAAATATAAGAGCTGATAATGTAATGTACAATGAAAAAAATTCAAAAAAACAGAAATCAAGAGAAATAATTGGGAATTATTTGAATAAACTAAATAAATAAAATTATGCCGCCTGCCACATTTTTTAATATCCAAAAGTTTAAAGCCAATTTAAATACACAATATGTTGGAAAAAAAATAATTTACTTTAAAAAAATCGATTCTACAAATAATTACGCCTCTCAGCTGGAAAAAGAATCATTAAATAATAAAAATGACTTAAAACAAAAATTAGACGGAACTGTTATTTTATCTGAAATTCAAACCAAAGGCAGGGGGAGATTCAATAGAACCTGGATTTCTCCTCAAGGTGGCTTATGGTTTACAATAATTCTTAAATCTAACATCAAAGAAAGCCATCTTCCAAAAATTACTTTGCTTTCTGCAATTTCAATTACTGAAATATTAAAAAAAGATTATAGCCTGGAAGCAAATATTAAATGGCCTAATGATATTAATTATAAAGGGTGTAAAATTTGTGGGATTCTTACTGAAACTGAAAAAATAGATAATAATATATTCTTAAATATTGGAATAGGCATTAATGTAAATATAGAAACAGAAAATTTAATAAAAGTTAATAGAAAAGCCATATCAATTAAAGATATAAAGGGAAAATCTGTAAGTAGAGAAATATTACTTGCAAGAATTTTAAACAGGCTTGAGAGCAACTACCAGTATTATATTAATACCAATGATTTTAATAAGATATTTTCAAAAGTAAAAAACAATATTACTTATGATTGACCTTCAGTAAATAAATCCATCAAAAATTTTTTACTAAATTAATGATTTTCCACCTTTTATTTTCTTAATCATTTTTGGGATGACTTCAAATAAATCTCCAACAATACCATAGTTTGCAATATTAAAGATAGGAGCATCAGGATCTTTATTAATAGCTATTATAATATCAGAAGTCAGCATTCCTGCCAGGTGCTGTATGGCTCCAGATATTCCACAGGCAATATATACCTTGGGATTAACAGTTTTTCCAGTCTGGCCAACCTGATGAGGATATGAAATCCAGTTTGAATCTACCGCAGCTCTTGAAGCGCCAACAACTCCGCCAAGTATATCAGCAAGCTCTTTAAGCAGAGAAAATTTATCTCCACTACCTAATCCCCTGCCTCCAGAAACAATTACATCATAATCAGTAATATTAATATTCTCTTCAAGTTCTTTCTCAATATCCACTAATTTATATTTAGTCTTAAATTTACTCTGGTCTATTTTTATATATTCAATTCTTTCACCAAAATCGCCAATTTCTTCTTTTATCTTTTTTTTCTCCATTACATGCGGTCTTACAGTTGCCATCTGAGGTCTTGAATTTTTTGTGATAATAGTTGCTAAAATATTTCCGCCAAAGGTTGGTCTGGTTTGCAGCAGTATTTTCTTTTCCTCATCAATTGATAGGCCTGTACAATCAGCAGTTAGTCCTGTTTTTAAGATTGCAGCAACTTTCGGTATTAATGTCCTCCCAAACATTGTTGCTCCGGCTAAAAAAATTTCAGGCTTGTATTTATCTATAACCTGAGCCAAAGCTTTACTAAAAATATCATCCAGATTAACAGAGAAAACTGGATTATCAATTATGTATAGTTTATCCAATCCATATTTAAAGACTTCACCTATATCATTTTCCAATTCACTGCCAATAGCCACTGCTGAAAGTGAAACATTTAATTTATCAGCTAGTATTCTGCCTGTACTTATAAGCTCATAACCAACATCTATTATTTTTCTATTATTTGTTTCAAGATAAACACATACACCGCTGTAATCAGAAAAATCCCTTTCTTTCAATTCTTCCATGCCAACAATTTCAATAGAATTAAACTTGCACACATCAATACATGCTCCACAATACACACAGCTCTCATTTATTACTGCCATACCATCAATTATCTCAATAGCATCATACATGCAGACTCCTCTGCATATACCACACCCTGTACAACTTTTGCTATCAACCTTAATTTCCATAAATTATTACTTCCTCCTGCTAAAAAAACTTATATTACACCTAGCTCTTTTAATTCCTTGTAAAGTTCATTTACTTGTTCGTCGGCACTTCCCTTAATTATTTTAACTTCATGTTTTACTTTTGGCGTAAAAATTTTTATAACTTTTGTATATGAACCTGATAGGCCAGCTTCCTTCTCTTTAATATCCAGACAATTTTTATCCCAAACTGGTATCTCTGCTTTTTTAGCCTTTAATTTTCCTCTCAGTGAAGGCACTCTTGGCACATTTATATCCTTTCCTACTGAAATTGCTGCAGGCAGCCTTGTCTCTATAATTTCATACCTATCTTCCATAAGACGTTTAACCTTTACCTTCTTATAATCTATCTCAAGTATACTGCTTACGTAACCTATAAAAGGCAGGTTCAATTTATGAGCCAGCTCAGGTCCGACTTGTCCTGTATCACCATCAAAAGTCTGTTTCCCTAATATAATTAACTTGTAGTCATCAATTTTTTTTATGGCCCTTGCTAAAGTTGCAGCAGTTGCCCATGTATCTGCACCAGCAAAAGCCCTGTCTGAAAGCAGCAATCCACTATCAACCCCCAAGGATATAGATTCTTTTAGAACTTCCTCAGCCTGAGGCGGACCCATGCTAACAGCAATTACTTCAACATCCAAATTACCATTATTACCACTATTAAACCTTTCCTTAAGCCTTACTCCTTCTTCAATAGCATAGGTATCAAAAGGATTCACTATATTTTCTATTCCTTCCCTTACCAGTGTATTAGTTTCAGGATCAATTTTTATTTCAGTAGAGCCTGGAACCTGTTTTATGCATACTATTATTTTAATTTTTTTCGCCTTTCTTTAACAATTAGTAATTACCTAATCATATATTTAATTACTGCTCAATAATTCATATTATCAAAAAATAGACTTTAACTAAAAAAGTCTAATAATTTCTTCTACAATACACCTCTTTTTATCAAGTCCAATGCAATAATATTTCTTTGAATCTGGTTTGTCCCTTCATATATTTGAGTAATCTTTGCATCTCTCATCATTCTCTCAACAGGATAATCTTTCATGTATCCATATCCGCCAAGAATCTGAACAGCATCTATAGTAACCTTCATAGCCATATCTGATGCAAAAAGCTTTGACATTGCTGACAGCCTTCCTATATTTTTTTCACCACTATCTATTACTTTTGCTGTTTGATAAATAAGTGCCCTGGCTGCTTCCACATTTGTTGCCATATCTGCCAGCATATGCTGTATGGCCTGAAATGACGATATTGCAGCCCCAAACTGCTTTCTTATCTTGGAATAATTTAAGGCTTCTTCAAGTGCTGCCTGGGCTACGCCTACTGCCTGTGCCCCTACAGCTGGTCTTGACTGATCAAAAGTTTTCATTGCAATTATAAAACCCATTCCTTCTCTTGTAATAATATTTTCTCTTGGAATCTTACAATCAGTAAAAATTAACTCTCTGGTTGCAGAGGATCTTATCCCTAATTTATCTTCCTTCTTTCCAAAATTAAATCCAGGAGTGTCTCTCTCTACAATAAATGTACTGGCGCCCCGTGCTCCTTTCCCAGGATCCGTCATCGCAAAAATAGTATAAATATCAGCTTCTCCTCCATTTGTTATCCATTGTTTTGTACCATTTAGTATATAATAATCTCCATCCAATTTTGCAGTTGTTCTTATCCCGCCAACATCGCTTCCAGCTTCAGATTCCGTAAGGCCAAAAGCTGCTAATTTTTCTCCACTGGCAAGCTGAGGCAGGTATTTTTTCTTTTGTTCCTCACTTCCATAAATTAATATGGGTATAAATCCCAATCCGCTTGCTGCATAAGATGTTGCAACACCCATATCGCCCCTACTCAGTTCTTCAGTAGCAATACACACTTCAAAAATACCTGTACCCATTCCCCCATATTCTTCAGGTACAAACAACCTGAATAAGTCACTTTTCCCGACCTCTTTTAATATTTCAGTTGGGAAAATTCCTTTTTCATCCAATTCAGCTCTGGCAGGAATTATCCTTTCATCTACTATTTGCCTGCAAATATCTATTATCATCTGTTGTTCTTCAGTTAAAAAATATCTCATAAATCCTCCGATTAATTTTACTTAAAAAGATTAGTTTTATAAAAAGACGGGGTCTCAATATAATGGTTTCACAAATATGCTTATCAATAAAATTTAGCAACAACTTGAGTAATGAAACTTTATATTTACTGATGCGTCTTTTTCATAGAACTTAATATATATTGGAAAAATAGTGGTTTAATTTGTATTAAGATTTATTAATAAAACTTTCATTAGCATTACTGCATAAAAGATACGAAAGAATAAAAATGAATATCAGTAATAATACTATAAAAACATGTATACCACCATTAATATATAAAACAGGATATAAAAAATTTACTATTAAATTAGTATTTTCTTTTATATTTGCAGTTCTTATGGCAATTTCAGCAAATTCTTTTTTCTATCTGCCATTCACTCCTGTTCCAATTACCACACAGGTAGCAACAGTTTTTATGTCTGCAATCTTTTTAGGAAGTAAGTGGGCCGCTGTAAGCCAACTACAATATATATTTATGGGTATTATAGGTTTTCCTGTATTTGCAGGTTTCAAGAGTGGAATTATAGCACTGGCAGGACCAACTGGAGGCTATATTATTGGCTTTTTAGCAGCTGCATTCATTACAGGTTATATTATTGAAAATGCTAATTTTACAATCTCCAATTCTAAAAATAAAATAGTTATATACTTTTTTGCATGCATTGCCGGGCTCTCTCTTATTTATTTACTGGGATATATTCACTTAGTTGGATTTTTAAGCAGTATATATAATAATAAAAACTATGTAGATCTACTTACCACAGGCTGGAATTTAGGAGTTAAACCTTTTTTAATAATTGACTTTATTAAAATCCTTATTATATTAAATATCCCTAAATTATATAAATAAAAAAATGAAGAAAATTAAAATAATCGACATTACCATTAGAGATCTGTTTCAGAGTGTAGATCCGCAACACTTAAACAAAAAAATATTAGATACAATACTTGATAATTACAACAATACAGGTTTTGATATTCTTGAAATACTTGGCGGATCAAGCTTTGAAAAAATTCTTGAAAATAAATTTTACCTGTCTCCCTTTGAAATTTCTTCTTATATTAAAAATAAAATCCCTTCAATCCAGTTGCAGGCACTTATAGGAGCAAGGAATCTTGTAGGATTAGAAGTTTATTCAAATAATATTATTAAGAAATTTATTAAACAATGTATTAATAATGGAATTAATACATTTAGGGTTTATGATGCCTTAAATGACCTTGAGAATATTAAATACACAATAGATGTAATTGTAAATAATGGTAGCAATTGTCAGGGAACTATTATTTATGATGGTTTAAAAAATACAAATTTTTATATAGAAACAACAAAAAAGCTTGAGAGCTTTGGATGCTCAAGTGTATGCATTAAAGATATTGAATCAACAATGCTGCCAAAAAATGCTGAAAAACTGTTTAAAGCACTTAGTATGGAAAATAATATTCCATTATACTTTAGTGC
>JAUWCR010000007.1 GCA_030609215.1 Actinomycetes bacterium
ATTCTTTTTTTTCCATAGTTTTATTGCAATAGCTTATTTGTTTAATATGTCTTACTTTTATAATAATATATTTTATTTAAGAAAAATAAAAGAGTGGCAAGGGGAATCTTTTTAATTGCATGTTATTTGTGTATTGAAGTACGTTCCTCCAGTTAGGCACATCTAAAGAAAAATTAAGGCAGGCTGGAATGGTAAAAACATGGAAATCAAGCGGAAAGGGCAAGATAGCTACTGTACGTGAGAGAAAACATACAAAAGAGTTCAAGAAAGAAATGGTAAAATTTACTATTTTCCCTAAGCTGGGATTGAAAAATGGGTGGTATGGTGGTACAAATAGAAATATCATAGAAAGTGCCTTAAGAATAAAAATAAATATTCTGAGCTATTAAAATACAAAAAGGGTTACAAAATGAATTCAAGGGAAAGAATAAAATGTGCATTGAGCCACAAGCAGGCAGGTAAGCTACCTGTTGATTTTGGATCGTCTCCTACTACCGGGATACATATTAGCAATGTCTATCGTTTAAGGCAGTATTACGGATTGGATGAGCCAGGTACTCCTGTAAAAGTAGTAGAACCCTACCAAATGCTTGGCGAGATTTCGGATGACTTAAAAGATATAATTGGTGTGGATGTAACTGTTTTAGAAGGAAAAGGAACTTTTTTTGGTTACAATAAGGAAAATTGGAAGGAATGGAAATTAAATGATGGCACCCCTGTGCTGGTGCCTGGCCTCTTTAATACTCAAAAAAATAAAGACGGAAGCATGTACCAGTATGCGAAAGGAGATAAAAACTTCCCTCCTTCAGCCAAGATGCCTTCAAAAGGGTTCTTCTTTGATTCTATTATACGGCAAAAGGAGATTGTGGAAGAGGAGCTAAACCCTGAAGATAATTTGGAGGAATACAGTTTAATATCTAAAAAAGATTTAAATTATTTAAAAAAGCAGGCGGAAAATGTTTATAACAACACAGAATACGCAGTTATGGGAGTAATTGGTTCTTCCGGTTTTGGAGATATAGCATTTGTGCCGGGTCCAATGTTGAAAAATCCAAAGGGCATAAGAGATGTAGAGGAATGGTATGTTTCCACTTGCACAAGAAAGGATTATGTAAAAAAAGTATTTGGAGGACAATTTGAAATTGCTATTGAAAATTACAAAAGAATATTTAAAGCTATAGGTAATATTATAGATATGGTGTATGTGTCAGGAACTGATTTTGGGATGCAGCAGGGCTTGTTCATTTCCCTGGATGCTTACAGGGAACTTTTTAAACCATTCCACAAAAAGGTTAACAGGTGGATACACGAAAATACTGGTTGGAAATGTTTTGTACATACATGCGGTTCTGTATATGAATTAATTCCTGATTTGATAGATGCTGGTTTTGATATTCTAAATCCTGTACAGATATCAGCAAAATATATGGATCCAGTTAAACTTAAAAAAGAATATGGAAGGGACATAGTTTTTTGGGGCGGAGGAGTTGACACACAAAAAACTTTACCTATAGGGACTCCAAAACAGGTGAAGGAAGAAGTCAAAAAACTGGTAGATATATTTAACTCTGATGGGGGTTATGTATTTAACACTGTTCATAATGTACAAGCAAATGTTCCTATAGAAAATTTAGTAGCATTAGTAGAAGCTATACAAGAATATAGATAGTTGTAAATTATGATGCAAAAATTAGTGTTAATCAATCTTTTTAAGTAAGGTAGTTTATCTTGAAATACCTTAGTATTGTTGTGGTATTTAGATGATATAGATCTAAATTAATCTATATGACTTTTTAATATTTCTATAATCTTTGGGATTTTTTTCTTTATTTCTTCAGACAATTCCATTGAAAAATTATAGATTGGACCAGCGCTGGTGTCGCCAAATATATTAACTCCGATTAAGTAACCATTAATTTTTATTTTTGTTGTCATTTGCAACAGTGTTAAAACATCCATAAGACCTGTTTGGTGAAAGGAAATGAATTCAAGGCCAGGGTAGCTTGATGTGCCTATATCGTATAGTTCGTGAAGCGGGATGACATAAATATCCCCTTTTGAATTTTTTTTATGGTCTTTGCCGGGAGATGCAGATTTGCATTCAGAGGTTTCTTTGAGGCTGCTTCCGGATATTTTTACAGCATCTACAATTAGGAACTCACTGTCTTTATATGTTTCAAAAATTGGAAGTAATCCGTAACCAGCAGTTGCTCCGTCTATTACTTTTACATGTGGGGACAGGCTCATTTTTTCAACTTCTTTTATAACATGCACTCCTATTCCCTCGTCCCCAAGAAGTATATTCCCAATTCCAAGAATTACAGTCTGCATATTTTTAAGTTAATTATTTAATGTAAACAAAATAAAAGAAGTAATGAACAACACTAAGAATAATGCTAAAAGCAAAATGTTTCAAGGATGCTCTAATTCATGAAGAGGATTTCCTAAAAAGCATGATAAAAGGATTTTTGGCAGGAACTGCTGGAAGAGGAAATGGAAATGCATGTTGGTGTAAAAGAATATAAAAGGTCATGTGATAGGGCAAGCTGCTGCAACGGATACAAACCAGGGATGTTAAAGACCAGTGTTGGCACCTTAAATTTTTTTGTTTTCCAGAATAAAGATGGAAGCTTTTACATCAACCTTTTTAACCGACACCAGAGAAACTTACAGAAAAAGCTTGCACAATCAAATCCAAATTGTTTATAATAATATGCACTTTGTCAATTCTTTGAATAGTTATTTATTTTATTATTAATAAATATAAAGGAGCAGAATGTGAAAGTATCAAACTTGTACAAAGATGAAAAACCCGTCTATTCGCTTGAGGTGTTTCCTCCAAGAAATGGCGAATCTCTGGAAGCTGTGTATAATACCATTGATGATCTCATAACCTTTAGCCCCGCATTTATTAGTGTTACCGGAGGAGCGCTTGGAAGCATGCGCGGAGGGACCATAGCTATTGCTGCAGGAATAAAAAGAAAATATGGGATTGAGGGTATTCCTCATTTCACTTGTGTTAACAAGTCAATTCAGGATATAGAAAATATGCTCATGGAAATGAAATTTGATGGAATTGAAAATGTCTTTGCCCTGAGAGGAGATCCTCCCATTGGGCAGGATAAATTCATGCCACATCCAGAAGGCCACAAATATGCTTTTGAATTAGTCAGGCAAATAAAAAATCTAAATGAGGGAAAGTATTGTACATTATCTACTGAAAAGAACAGTGAAACACTGCCAACAAACTTTGGAATTGCAGTAGCAGGCTATCCTGATGGCCATCCTGAATGTCCGGATAAAAAAATGGATCTACAGCATCTAAAAACCAAAGTGAATAATGGAGCAGACTATATAGTAACCCAATTGTTTTTTGATACTGATGTTTTTTTAGAGTTTGTGGAAAATGCTATAAAAATTGGAATAGATATACCCATAATCCCCGGAGTAATGCCTATGGATAAATATGGACAAATTAAGTTTATTTCAAAACAAATGGGAATAGAGATACCAAAAAAACTAAAAAATAAACTTGAAGACTTTAAAGATGACAAAGACGCAGTAAAAAAGATGCTTGAAGAACATACTTTAGATATGTGCAATAAACTGATAGCACAGGGGACTCCGGGAATACAGTTTTTTACAATGGATAAACCCATGGGAACTAGAAAAATATTAGAAGAACTATGTAAGTAGAAAATAAAAAGTTAATCTAATGTAAAAGTTTGACTATAGCATCCGATTTAGTGTTTTTAACTCCTGTACTAGTCGGTGCGATCACTATACTGGCTTGTATGCTCCTGCCATTTTTATAACCAGTGCCGTTGGATGAAATCCCCAGAGACACTATATTCCTGAACATACAGGACTGGCAAAATCTGTAACAATATTTTGGATCTTATCCAAATTTATGTTTAATCTCAAATGCAAACTAAAATGTTGATTGTTTTTGTAAAAAGTTCTGTAAATTCTTAGAAAAGAACGCTGCTTTCTGGCGCTGCCCTATGCAACCTGCAGGATTTGCATCTTATAAAAATTTCTTGTTAGCTGTAAAATAGAGGCAGGAAATAAAAAAATAATTTACATGCACGAATTTATAGCATGTACATTTGGGACATGAATAATATTAATAAGAGATTTGAGCAAATAGAACACCTTTCAGATATTGGTATTAAGATCTATGGAAATAGCCTAAAACAGTTGTTTGAAAGCGCTGCTGAAGGCATGTTTTCTATTATGTGTGACTTAAAAAAAATTAACCCTGCTGTAAAAAGAAATGTATCCATAGAGGAACATGGCAGGATGGGTTTGGAAGAATTGCTTGTGCTGTGGCTTGAAAATTTACTTTACAAATTTGAGGTAGATAATATGTTATTTTCAAGATTTAAAATTAAAAAATTTTTAACGGAAGATAGCAGGAATATAATAGAAGCAGATATTTTTGGTGAAAAAGTAGATTTTGGAAAACATGAGATAGTAGTTGCCGTAAAAGCACCAACCTACCACATGCTTGAGGTAAGAAAAGACAGAAATAGCAGGGGGTGGGCCGGCAAAGTAATCTTTGATGTTTAAAATTGGAGGATTTTACTATGAACAGATATAAGATTAACAAAATAAACGACTTTAAGTGGGAAATAGTAAAAGATGACGGTTTGGGTATGAGAGTTCCCGGAATAATCTTTGCAGATGAGCAGCTTCTAAAACATGCAGTAGATGAAAATACCATAGACCAGGTCATAAATGTTGCGTCTCTTTCTGGAATTCTAAAGGCATCCTATGCTATGCCTGACATACATTATGGCTATGGGTTTCCAATTGGCGGAGTAGCTGCCATGGACAAAGATAGCGGAGTTATATCCCCGGGAGGGGTAGGGTTTGATATTTCATGCGGAGTTAGGATTTTAAGAACCAATTTAGGAATTGATGACATTGGAGACAAGCTTGAAAATATAATGTACAAAATGTCCCTTAGTATACCTAAAGGAGTGGGAAGCAAGGGGAAGATTAAATTGTCGGCCTCTCAGATTAGCCAATTATTTACAGGCGGTGTAAATTGGGCTATAAGAAATGGATATGGATGGGATGAAGATAAATATTTTATGGAAGAAAATGGATGCATGGAGGGGGCAAATCCTGATTTTGTCAGCAAAAGAGCTGTGGATAGAGGTTGCGAGCAGGTAGGAACGCTTGGCTCAGGAAACCACTTTATTGAAATTCAAAGGGTTGATGAAATATATGATGAGAAAGCAGCTGGAGTCCTGGGCCTTAAAAAAGACCAGATAACAATAATGATTCATTCAGGATCCCGGGGATTAGGGCATCAAATATGCAGTGATTATTTAAAAGTAATGCAGCAGGCTTCTTTAAAGTATGGAATAAAACTGGTTGACAGGCAGCTTGCGTGCGCTCCAATATCTTCTCCTGAAGGCAGGAGATATTATCAGGCAATGGTGTGTGCTGTTAATTATGCCATGGTTAACAGGCACTGTCTTGCCCACTGGGTGAGGCTTGCGCTGGAAGAAATATTTAAAAAGTCAGCAAAAAAGTTAGGCCTTGAATTAATTTATGATGTCTCGCACAATGTTGCTAAAATGGAAGCGCACAATATTAATGGAACAACAAAAGAGATCTGCGTGCACAGGAAGGGTGCTACCAGGGCATACGGACCCTATCACAAAGATATCCCCACTGCTTACAGGGAAATAGGCCAGCCTGTTATAATACCGGGGGATATGGGAAGATATTCGTATATGCTGCTGGGAACGAAAGAGGCTATGACTGAAAGCTTTGGATCCACATGCCATGGTGCAGGCAGACTTTTAAGCAGGACCAAGGCTAAGAAAAATATAAGGGGAAGTGAATTAAAAAAGGAACTCTTTGATAAAAAAGGGATTGTAGTTATGGCTGGAAGCATGTCAGGACTGGCGGAGGAAGCTCCACAGGCTTACAAAGATGTAAGCAGGGTAGTTGATATTACTCAGAGTGCTGGAATTTCTAAAAAAGTTGCAAAACTTTGTCCTCTTGGTGTGCTTAAAGGATAAGCAGGCTTTATTTACTAAAGTGACATTGTACCGCATTTTTTATAGCGTCTTTCAATGATTCCATTGTTATGACAGTAGTGAGGATGTATGCTGAATCATCACACCTGTAGTCGTCAAATGTATCGGCAACTGCCATTGCCTTAATTTTATCCTGGAAATAAACCAAATTTTCAACACAACTACCCTCATCTTTAACATTTATCCAATCCCACAAAATTCAAATATATCACCAACATTTAATTGAATGAGGAAAAGATATCCTGTTCATGGATAGCTATTGACGAAATAACTTATATGGATTATATTTATTAATATATAGATATAGATATGTGGAAGGGAGCAGAAATGGTCTTAACAAAGAAAGTCATGATATTATTTGATCCTGACAAGTATAAAAAGTTAGAGCTGAAAGCTAGATTACATAAAAAGTCAGTTGGAGCACTTATTCGAGATACTATAGAAGAGGTTGTTCTCCTGGATGATAGTGTGTCCAAAAAAAAGAGAATGGAAGCAGCCAAAAGAATAGTTTCTGCGGATGAAAAACCGGTTGAATGGGAGGAGATTGAGAAACTGATTGCGCAAGGGCATGTGAAATGAAAGGAGATGTTTACATCATAGATACAAGCATTTTTATGTATGCTCGAGGGAAGGGGCATCATTATAAAGACTTATGCGCAGGTTTAGTCCTGGCCATTGGTGATGGTTCTTTTGAGCAGAAATATGGGCAACCAGTAGTTGATAGTGAGATGTTCCAGGAGATACTTTACCGATACAGTCTTATTGGCCAATGGGATACTGCCATCTCTCTTTTACAAGACATTTATGCACTAAACATGGACATACTTCCTGTGGCCAAAGGGGAAATTGGAAGGATGATAGAGCTTGCCACCAAATATAAAGATGGGCATATTACCCCAAGAGATCTTGTACATGTAGCTGTTATGCTCACCAACAATATTAAAAAAATAATATCTACAGACAAAGACTTTGATCATATTAAGGAAATACAAAGAATTGATCCAGCAGATTTCAGCAATGTTTTTGTCTAAGCTGTTAAAGTTATAATCTATTGTTTTTTTATTCCGCTAAGAATTTTTCATTTAGTTACCAAGACCTTATCTTTTTCTATAAGTTTACCGTTTGTATACTTTGATTATTGGATTAACTATTTCCTTAACTTCCTTTATTACTTTTTTGAAAGCTTCTTAAACTGATTGAGGATAATAATCGTTTAAAAATAATTGCTCTTTTTTCAAGTTCAATATATTTTCTTTCAATTTCCCCCTTTCCATATCTTTCCAGCAGAGCCTTAACCTGAGAGTCAGTAAATCTTTTGTGAAGATGAGCCACAACCTAAACCTTTCTTTTTTTGCTTTAGATTATAGCTATAGGATGTGCACTTTTAATTTTTAAATGACAATCTTCGTTTTTTTCTTGACAACAACTATAACTACATGTATTATTATTCTAACGTTGTAATTCTAACGTTGTAATTTTAAAAGGAGTATATTATTAATAAAAGAGCAAATATAAAAGATGTTGCAAAGATAGCAGGCGTCTCTCCTAAAACTATTTCCAATTATCTAAATAAAACTGCTCCTGTAAAAAAAGAGACTGCAAAGAGAATTGAAAAAGTAATTAATGATGTTGGATATATTCCCCATAGAATAGCTAGAGGCTTAAGAGGTGGAAAAACAAAGTCAATTATCCTAATTGAATCTTTTATTAGAATTCCACCTGCAGTAGAGGTTATGTATGGAATCGAAGAAAGACTTTCTAAAGATGGATATTCCTTAAGCATATTTAGCGTAGAGGTTGATTCAAGTAATTTTCCATCAATCTTAAATGATATCAAAGATGGAATGTATGATGGAATATTGTTAGGAGTTTTACAAAAAGAATTTGTTGAGGAGTTATTTAAGGTGGGGCTTCCAGTTGTGTCTTTGAATGAATATGGCTTTATCAAAGATCTTCATTATGTAACAGTTGACAATTTTTTAGGAGGAAAAATTGCAGCGAAATATTTACTGGATAAAAACCATAAAGACATAGGAGTTATTTATTTTGATTCTAGGCAGATAAATAATTTTTCAGAAAGAAGAAATGGATTTTATGAAGTTTTGGTACAAAATGGTATTGACTTATCGTTTGAATTGAAAGTACCACCACCTCCAAAATTAGAAGTTATAGGCAGTTTCCTGGAGGAAAATAAAGAAATTTTATTATCTAATAAAGTTACTGCAATATTTTCATCTATTGACATAATAAGCATGTATTTATTTAGTTTTTTTGATAAATACAGGGTTAAGATTCCTAAAGATTTATCAATTATTAGTTTTGATAATTCCATGTATTGTGAATTCTTAAAACCGAAATTAACTTCTATAGACCATCATCATAAAAAATTAGGATACCTAGCGGCTGATTTATTGCTTAGTAAAGTTTCAGAAAACAAATATTATAGTAAAAAGGTAATTTTAGAACCTAACATAGTTGAAAGAGAGTCAATTATTAAAAGATAGATATATTGAAAGGAGGTGGGGAATATATAAAAATATTATTTAATTTTATTAATGAGACGGGAGGTGGTTTTATGAAAAAATTGAGATTTGTTAATGCGACGACATATGCCTAGTTCAATCACATTAAACAAATCTCCTAGTTATTTTAGCATAATTTGCAATGATTTTTTAGAGGGAGATTAAAGATGAAAAAATTATCAATTCTATTATTTGTTGCGGTTTTTATAATTTCCATTCTATTTTTTGGAGTAAGTTGTAAAAAGGAGACTGAAGACATTGCGGAACAAATGGTAGAGGAAGCGACAGATAAAACTGAAGAAGAAGTTATTGATGAGAATACAGAAGAGGAAATTATTGAAGAAGTAACGATCAAATTTTGGAAATACCAGGACGAGAATGAACAGGAAACCCTTGAAGCCCTGGTTGCAAAATTCAACGAAGAAAATGAAGATATCAATGTAGTGTTTGAAACTTTCCCTTGGGAACAATATACGGGAGAAAAATTAATAACGGCAATAGCCGGTGGCATGGGACCTGATGTATATTGGCTAAGCGCAGGAGATTTTTTAAAGTTTGTAATGAACGGTTTGGTACTTCCATTAAATGATACATTTACAGAAAATCTTCAAGCTGATTTCCTGGAGCAATCTATAAAAGCTGTTACTATTGGTGAGTCTATTTATGGTGTACCTCATGAGATGGGAGTTCAATCTCTAATCTATGATAAGAAATTATTTGAGCAGGAAGGTTTGAATCCTCCAGGTGATTGGGATGAACTTATTGAAGTTGCTTTAAAATTAAAAACTGGTACCAGATGGGGAATAACACTTCCAACACATCCTGATGTCTTTGAGAATTTCATTTGGTATCCATGGTTATGGATGGCAGGTGGTGAAGTTGTTGACTCTTCTTGGACAAAAGCAACAATTAATGAAAGTGGTGGAGCACAGGCTTTACAACTATGGGGAGATTTAGTTAATAAATATGAAGTAGCATCTCCAAAAGGTGGAACAGCATTTGGTGAGGATATCGCTACTGGACATTCTGCTATGGCTATGCTAGGTCATTGGGTTGTAGATAATTATAAAGCGAATTATCCAGATTTCGAAATCGGAGTTGCTCAATTACCTCCACTGACAAAAGACAGCAAGTCTATTGCAGCTTATGGTGGTTGGTGGTCTGTAGTTAATTCTCAGACTGAACACCCGGAGGCTGCTAAAAAGTTTGCTGTATGGTTATTTGGGCAAGATTCTCAAAATTGTATAGACTTACTAACTCCTCCTGGGACATATCTGTCGCCAAGGAAATCTGTAATGGATGAAGTAGTGAATATTGACTATTACAAAGAATGGCCACACCCAGTTTATATTGAGGAGATATGGCCTAATACTAGACCTGAGCCAGCTTATCCTGCGGAAATTGTTGTAGCTATTACTGAGGCAATTCAAGAAGTATTATTTGGTGGTTCTACTGGACAAGAAGCAGCAGATAATGCAGCAGAAAAGATTAATAGTTATTTATCAGGACCTGATGGTGATAAGGTAAGAGGGCTTCTCAAGTAATACATAGATAAAGGATCGGCTTAGCATCGTTACAAAATGGTGCTAAGCCGAAATATTTATTTTTTCTTTAATTTACTTTTTTATAACTAATAATCGATATCCAATGTATTTATATATATTAAAATGAATAAATTGTTTGGAAAATATAAAAAACAAGAGGTGCTCGCAGCAGGATTCTTTCTTGCTCCTGATGTAATTGGTTTGCTATTTATTTATGTTATTCCGATAATTTTTGTTCTTTATCTAAGCTTCCATTCATGGACAGGTTTTGATTCAATAAAATTTATTGGATTAAATAATTACCTGGTATTATTCAAAGATCCTTTATGGTTAAAATCTTTAAGAGTAACATTTTTCTACGTATTACTATATGTACCTATAGTTACTTTAGGTTCTTTAGGATTAGCAGTTTTAGTTAACACTAATCTTCCTGAGATTAAATTATTTCGAACAGTATATTTTCTTCCTATTGTCATGCCTTTAGTGGTTGCAGCAATTGTTTGGGAGTTTATATATATGCCTTCATATGGTTTCTTAAATTATATCTTTGATATATTTGGTTTATCCAAACATGCTTTTTTGGGTTCAGAAAACGAGGCCCTTATATCAGTAATAATTGTCTCTACCTGGAGACAATTAGGTTATTATATGGTTATCTATCTCGCAGGATTAAAAGACATCCCAAAAATGTACTATGATGCTAGCAAAGTCGATGGGGCAAATCCATTAAAACAATTTATTCATGTTACCTTACCCATGCTAAAACCGGTCATAACATTTGTTGTGGTTGTAAATTTAATTTTTGCTTTACAAGATTTCGATCCAGTATATGTTTTAACAAAAGGAGGGCCAAACTATGCAACCTACCTTCAAACTTATTATATATATGAAAAGGGATTCAGATTCCTAAAGATGGGATTGGCTTCAAGTGCCTCTATAATATTATTGATAATAATCCTGACGGGCTCACTAGCACAGTTAAAAATATTCAGAGGGGGAGAATATGAATAGAAACACAATTAAAAATCTTGTCTTTAGAAAAATCCTAATGAGAGTTCTATTAATTATAGTAGCTATTATAATGTTCTTTCCTTTTTTATGGATGGTATCTGGTGCTTTTAAGCCTAGTGACGAAGTTATGGAATATCCACCAAGAATAATTCCTAGCGAGGTACGTTTTGAAAATTTCACTGAATTGTTTAAAGAAGTCCCGTTTGAACGCTATATGATTAATTCTTTTATAGTTGCAGGATCAATAACACTTTCTAGTCTTCTATTCCATTCAATGGCAGGTTATGCATTGGCTCGTTTGAGATTCCCTGGTAGAAGATTTCTATTTATTGGAATCTTAAGTACAATGATGATACCTTTTTATTCCATAGTAATTCCATTGTTTATTATAATCAGACAAGTGGGCTGGTATGATACTTATCTTGGGCTTATAATACCCTGGATACCACATGCATTTGGTATCTTTCTTCTAAGGCAATACTATATTACTTTCCCTAAAGAGTTGGTTGATGCTGCTGTCATTGATGGTTGTTCTCACATAGGTGTATTCTTTAGAATTGCCCTACCTTTATCAAAGCCAATTTTAGCTGCCCTGGGAGTTATATTCTTCATTTCTAACTGGGACAGGTTTTTATGGCCGTTATTAATAACATCATCTGCTGAAATGAGGGTTGTACCACTGGGTGTTGTACAATTCAAAGGCCAATATGTTGCTCATTGGAATTTGGTGCTAGCAGGAGCTACTGTTGCCTGCATACCAACAATAATAATCTTTATGATGCTGCAAAACTTTATAGTAAAAGGTGTTAAAACTACTGGAATAAAAGGATAGCAAGAATTATACACTAACAGGAGGAAAATTTGCAAAATAGTGAAGTAAAAACTAATTATTCAATTTTGATTTCACAGATAGGTTATCGGCCTTGTGATAAGAAAATGGCATTTATTAGAAATGAAATATACCGAAAAGATTCTAACTCAAATCTTGGGGGGTTTTTGATAAAGACCTCTCACGATGACACAGTAGTTTATAAAAAGAAAATTACCTATTGGGGTAATAAGTGGAATATTAATTTCTGGTCCATTGATTTTAGTAAATTTAACACAGAGGGTTTATTTTATTTGGAAGTGCCAAAAATTAAGCTAAAATCAGAAAATTTTGAAATCAAGAAGAATATATTTAGAAAAAAGACTTTATTAGAGACCTCTATCCAACAGTTAGAAAAAAAGTTAGGTAATAAAAAAGGTTGGCAGGACTGCGGGAGCGATTTGAGAGCTGTAGAAGGGACTGCAATTCAGCTTATTGGTTTAATAGATTGTTTTATATCATTTAAAAAAATATTAAATGAAAGTCAATCAGATGATTTTAAGAAACATATCGAAATAGGGTGTGAATATCTAATAAGTTGTCAAAGAGAAAATGGATCATTTATGAATGAACTTTATGTAGCAGAAGACAAGAAAAATTGGACATTAAGTATTCTTGCTGTAATCGCTCTAATTAAAGCATTTGCAATTACTAATAAAATTGACCATCTATTAAGTTCTAGAAAGGGGTGGGAGTGGTGTATAAAGAAATGCAAATATGCTGATAATGAAGTTATTGAAGAGATTGAAGAAACAAGAAAAATATTTGGAAAATATGAGCCATGGTTACCACCTAGAGAATTGAGGGCAAGAGATAAATTATTAATAATATGGGCTGGAACAGAACTTTATAGTAATACTAATGATTTAGAATTTAAAAATATTGCTATAGATTATGCAAATGAAATTGCACTTAAATTACAATTTCTAGATTTATCAGAATCTTGTAATAATGTTTATGGAAATTTTTATGCTTGGAAGAACTCTGATTTACATCAAAAGTCATGGGAGCATGTAGGTTGGGGATATTGCTGTGGTTCAGTGCTTCCAGACGAAATCAGTGGTTTTATCAATTTGGTAAAAATGTTTAGAAATGATAAAAGTTGGTTTAAGTGGTGGTACCTATTAAAACAATATGCATATGGTTATCTTAAACAAACTAGCAAATTGACACCTTTTGGAATATACCCACTTGGCACGTTTGATGGCGAGATAAGATTTTTTGGACCAAGTTGGCATGGTTTTAATGGAATTTATGGAAGGATTGCTAATCTATCTATGAAATTAGCAAGATTGTTTAAGGACTATGATTTAGAATTAATTGCCTTGAATAACTTACAATGGATTGCAGGTTTAAATATAGGAATTAGAAAGAAGAAGGGTAAATTTAAAGGATTATCATGGATATATGGAATTGGGGATAATTACGTTGAAGCTTGGACTAAAATAAAAGGGTCCATTAGTAACGGTTTCTGTGCAAATCCTCAATTTAAGTTGGAACATATTGATAATCAAATAGATTTACCGAATTATATAACAACAGAAGACTGGATTGTTCATACGGGAAGTTGGTTAAGCGGATTGAGTGAATTCGAAAAAAATTCTAAATTGATAATTAGAACAAATTATAGAGGTAAACCAATTAATGCAAAGATTGGATTCAATAAAGTAAAAAATTTTAAAATCAAAAAAACAAATATAACAAATAATTATGAAATTTATCCCTTAAATTATTCGAGGAATTTAGGAATTATAGCTAATTGGAATAATAAAATAATAGAAAAGGATGTTCTAATTATATCTGGAGATATTAAAAGAATTGTATTAGATTTTTCAGATTATATTCAAGGGAATATAGAATTCAAGTTTAATGAGAGCGAATGTCATGTTGAAGTTATAAATAAAGGAATAGATAACACAGATATAAAAATTATATTAAAAACTATCGGTATAAAAATTAGAGGGTCAAATAAAATTAAAGGCAATTTAAAATTTGGGGAGAAAAAGGTGTATAAATTTCATGCTGAATTCGAAAAAGATTATATCAATAAACCTGTACTTATAAGGGCAGAAGTGTGCAGTAATTACTCTAAATGTATTCTTGAGACGGGACATAATAATTACAAGTAAAAGAAATTCTTAATGAAAATAAATACAAATATAATAAAAGAAAACAATTTATATTCTAATCTAAAAAAAACATACAGTGAAAAAGCAAGCCAAACAGCCTTCCTTCTGGGTGGTATTGGCACCGGAAACATATCCATAGGAACCAGAGGAAATCTCAAGGATATTGAAATATTTAATAGCCCTAATAAAGGACAGGATCCTCCCTTTACATTCTTTTCCATATGGACAGCGCAAGAGGGGGAAAACCCTATAGTAAAAAAACTAGAAGCTAAAATACCTCCTCCATATCCTGGAGGTTCAGGACTACTACCTCATCAGGTAGCAGGAATACCTCATCTTGATAGCTCTACCATGATAGCAGAGTATCCCTATGTATGGATAGACTTTAAAGATAAAGACCTGCCACTTAAGGTTAGCCTTGAAGCATTTACTCCATTTATACCTTTAAATGCTGATGATTCAGGTA
>JAUWCR010000051.1 GCA_030609215.1 Actinomycetes bacterium
AGTAGAAAGACTTAATCTAAGAACTACAGTAATAAGAGATATTGAAGGTACGGTTCATTATATTCCCAATGGTGAAATAACCAAGTTAAGCAATCGAACACAGCTGTGGTCCAGGGCTGTAGTTGAGGTTGGTGTTCATTACAGTGAGAATACAGATAGAGTTGTTAAGGTTTTAGAAGATGTATTTGACGATCTTGTAAATGATAAGAATTACAAGGGGGTTATTTTAGAGAGGCCAGAAATATTGGGAGATGGAGGAATAAGTGAACTAGGAGATTCAGCAGTTGTATTTAAAATGATTTGCAAGGTTAAGCCAGGAGAACAATGGACTATTGCAAGACAGATGAGAAAAAGAATAAAGGATAAATTTGATAAGATTGGAATAGAAATTTCTTACCCATGCACTAATGTATATATGAGAAATGAAAGTTAGAGTCACTTCTCTTATGTTTATAGGATTCCACTAATCTCTTTGTCATAAGAGTGGGGTAGATTTATTGATGATGTAACTCGAAACAATCCGGCTATTGTAAATAATAGCCTTAATCGTAGAAAACATTTTCCTTATGTTTATAGAGTCTAACTTGTCTCAGATGATATTGAAAAAGTGAAAAAATTGTTTACTTTTACTTATGGATCAGAAAAGAAAGCAAGCTAATGTCTGAAATAACAAGATTTTATGGAATTGTAATAAAATTATACTTTAAAGATCATAACCCACCTCATTTTCACGCAGAATATTCAGGATATAAAGGAGTGTTTGATATATATACTCTTGAGATAATTGATGGAAATTTACCTAAAACTGCTATAGAATTAATAAAGAAATGGGGCAGTTTACATAAAGAAGAATTAAGTGTTATTTGGGATACACAAGAGTTTAAAAAAATAGAGGGGTTGGAATAAGATGACTAGAACTAAAATTAAATTTCCACCTGGAGTTAAAAACATAGAAGCACTAGAAAACTATATACTTATTGCAACTTTTGATAATGGAATTAAGAAAAAATATGATTTAAAACCATTGTTAAAAGAAAAAAACTTTGAACCTTTAAGAGATAAGAAACTCTTTAAAAGGGTAAAAGTTGATGCAGGAGGGTATGCAATAGTGTGGAATGATAAGACAGATCTTGCTGAAAATGAGTTGTGGACCAATGGTAAAATAGTGGAGTAAAAGTACTTACAAATTTCAAATGTTAAATATGTGAATTAATTAAATAATTTCTTGTAACCCAATGAACAATACAATTTTAGATTTTAAATAACGCAGAGTAAATTTTTTTATTGAAAATAAGTTAAAATTAATTATGTCAAATTTCATGCCAAATTAGTTATTGATTATTAGTAATAAATGTTATATTATCCCATAGGATAGTTTTAAAATTAGAAATAATTCTAAAATTTAATTGCTTTTTGTAGCATTATTATCCTTCTGTTCTATTAAATAAGTAGAACCTAATTATAATTTTTAGTCCGAGGGAGGAGTATAGAATTGAGAAAATATGAGCTGGTAATTATTTTTGTTCCTACATTAGAAGAAGACGGTATATCAGAAGAATTATCTAAAATTACATCGATAATCGAAAAGAGTAATGGTAAAGTTCTAAATACAGATACATGGGGTATTAAGAAACTTGCCTATCCTGTAAAACATCAAGAAAATGGGTATTATGTTGTTCTTTATTTTGATAGTGATGGTAAAGTAATACCTGAAATTGAAAGAATAAACAAAATTAATGAAAAAATCCTAAGACAGATGATTGTCAAGAGTAATGAATAGTATTTTTTTATAAGTTTAATTTAAATTAAAAGGTGGGAAATTATGGCTATTGGTGTGAACAATATATCTGTACTTGGCAATATAACAAGAGATCCTGAACTAAGATTTACTCCTAATGGAACTCCAGTTGCCAGTTTTGGTATTGCTGTTAATAAGAACTATCAGGATAAGGAATCGGGGGAATGGATAAGTGATGCCGATTTTTTTAATGTTACTGTATGGTATAAACTTGCTGAAAACTGTGCTGAAAGTTTAACTAAAGGTGATAGAGTTTTAGTTGCTGGGAGGCTTTCACAGGACAATTGGGAAGATAAGGATGGTCAGAAAAGGTCAGCTGTTAAGATAGTAGCGAATGTTGTTGCACCCAGCCTGGAGTATGCATCATGTAAAATTGAAAAAAATCCAAAAGCTGATACAGGAGCAGTCCCCAAGGATAGTGGAGGAGAAAGCATAGATATTACTGATGAAGATATTCCATTTTAAATTTGTATGAATTATTTTAATTAATATCTTGTGTTATGCGAGATGTTAAAAAGATATATTTGTATCGAAGTAAAAGTAATTAAAGAAGGAGAAAGTTAATTGCGCAAAAAAGTAAATAAAAGAAATAACAGGGATAGGGATAGGACTAACTCAGATTTATTGAATATAAGGCAAAGAAAGAGATTTTGTTATTTTTGTAAAGAAAATATAGATTATATTGATTATAAGAATGTAAGACTTCTAAGCAGGTTTGTTTCTGATAGAGGGAAAATCAGACCAAAGAGATCTACTGGTAACTGTGTACAGCATCAAAAAATGATATCCATGGCAATAAAGAGAGCTAGAGAGATAGCCTTAATACCATATTTTAAAGGGTAAGGAAAATAAAATAAAAATACTTACCAAAAATAAGCATGTCCTTTGATAATTTAAGTAATAATAAAATTAAAAAGTTAAATTTAGCACTGCTGGCACTATTTACTTTTTTATCATTAGTAATTGTATTTATTGTTCCTTTTATTGGTATTATAGGGTTGGCAATACTGCCTATCCCAGCTACATTACTTGTAATTTCAGGCAGAATCAGGGATGCAATAATAAGTGCTGTGCTGGGCGTGATATTGCTATTCTTCCTTAATTATATTCTGGCTATTATTATCATAATAATAATTATTGCTGTATCTTTTAGTTATAAATTTTATATTGAACAGAATAAGTCTATAAAATTTATAATAGTTAGAATTCTTATTATTTTTCTGGCAGCGGGGTTTTTATATATAGTGATAGTATCTGCTGTAAATAGAGTTAATTTTATAAGAGAAACATTGAATAGCTACAATAATTATATAGATAATATTTCGAGCAACTCTATTTTGAAGGATTATGCAGGCTTAATGATGGTAGATAGTGTCCAATTTGAGAGTGTTTTAAGCCAGACACAATATGTCATGCGATTTATCCCATATTTACTGCCTGGTATTTTTATAGTATGTCTAACTTCTATTGGTATTATTAATTATCAATTTAGCCACACTATTCTTAAAAAATATGATACGAAAATAAAACCACTGCCTTTGTTCAAAAACTGGGATATTCCATGGTACTGGTGCTGGGGAATTATTTTAGGCTTGATATTAATACTTATTCCGTCTTTTAACAGTTCAATAGATAAATTGATTGATGTAGTTGGGTTTAATTTATTAATTATATTTGGAATGTTGTATTTTGTGCTTGGAGTTTCTGTATCATGGGGATTGTTTGAAAGATTTAAAATTGGAATGGTTTGGAGAGTTGTTATCTTGATTGTGATTAGTTTGTTTATGGGCTTGATAATAATTTTACCAATTATGGGTTTGTTTGATACTTGGATTAATTTTAGAAGATTAAAGAGAAAGTAAATAGGAAGTAGAGAGCTAAAAAGGAGGATAATTTGAAAGTAATATTAATAAAAGATTTTGAAAAATTAGGAGTTGTTGGAGATATTGTAAAGGTAAAGGATGGATATGCAAATAATTTCTTAATTCCTAATAGTATTGCTATTAATGTGACTAAGGGCAATATAAAACAAATGGAGCTAGTTAAAAAATCAATAATAAAAAAGGAAGCTAAAAATGTGGCTGAAGCTGAAAAGGTAGCAGATACTTTAAAGGATCTTGAAATTAGTTTCAAAGTTAAGACTAGTCCGGAAGGAAAGCTTTATGGTTCTATAACAAATAAAGATATTGCTGAAGAAATTTTTAAGGAAAGAAAGGTTGAAATAGATAAGAAAAAAATTGAACTTATAGAACATATAAAGGAACTGGGTGAATATGATATGGAAATAAAATTATATAAAGATGTTAAGTATAATTTAAAGGTAAAGGTTGTTAGTGATGAACCAGTTGAGGATAAAAAAGAATCGAAAAAAGAAGAAATAGCAGAAAAAGAAACTAAAGAGGAATAAAATATTACTTTAATGATTAAGGAAAGAGAATTTTATAAATTAATTATGAAATAATAATAGATGCAAGAACGAATTAAAAAAAATAGACAGGTAAAAACCCTTGATACAAGTAGATTGGAGAGAATTCCTCCCTATAATTTAGAAGCGGAAGAGTCTTTACTTGGTTCAATGTTAATTTCAAAAGAAGCAATTATTACAGTTATAGAAATTATAGCAGTAGAAGATTTTTACAGAAAAAATAACCAGGAAATATTTAAAGCTATTGTTGAATTACACGCTAAAGGTGAGCCAGTAGATCCAATTACACTTGCAGATTATTTAAAGAAGAAGGGTTTTTTAGAGGAAGTAGGTGGAAAAACTTTTATTCATTCCCTCATCAGTAATATTCCACTGGCTTCTAATTCAGAATATTATGCTAGAATTGTTAAGCATAATGCAATTTTAAGGAAGCTTATCTATGCCGCTACAGAGATAGCAACAATGGGATATGAAGTTCCAGATAATCTATATTCAACAGTTGATAAAGCTCAGCAGTTAATATTCTCTATTTATCAGGATTTAAGTTTTGGCAATAAAGATAGTAAGTTTGCTGTGATGAAAGATGTTCTGTCGGAAGTTTATGATCAAGTATCAAGTTTATATGAGAAAAAAACAGATTTAACTGGTATTCCTACAGGTTTTATTGATCTTGATAAAAGAACATCAGGTTTTCAGAGTTCTGATTTTATAGTAATAGCATCAAGACCTGGAATGGGAAAGACATCGCTTGCTCTTGGAATTGCAAGAAATGCAGCTATGAATGAGAAGATACCAGTAGCTATTTTCTCTCTTGAAATGTCTAAGCAGCAAATTGCTCAGAGACTTATGTGTTCTGAGTCCAGAATAAATTTACAGAGGTTAAGGTCTGGTAATTTAAGAGATGATGAATGGCCAAAATTAGCACGAGCTATTGAAGGACTGGCTGAATGTAAAATATATATAGATGATGCTGCTTCACTTACTGTAATGGATTTGAGATCACGTGCCCGGATGTTAGTTAGCTCATATGGTATAAAACTATTAATTGTTGATTATCTTCAGCTTATGCAGTCAGGAATGAACTATAGAGAGAATAGGGTTTTAGAAATAACTGAAATATCGCGAAATTTAAAAAGCATTGCAAAAGAATTGAAGATTCCTGTGGTTGCATTATCTCAATTATCAAGAGAGGTTGAAAGAAGGGATAATAAAAGGCCGGTTCTAGCGGATTTAAGAGAATCGGGTGCAATAGAACAAGATGCAGATTTAGTTATATTTATATTTAGAGATGATTATTATGATGAGAACAGCAGTGAGGCAGGAACTGCAGAATTAAATATTGCTAAACATAGGAATGGACCTACTGGTAAAATTAAATTAACATTTCAAAAAAATTATACATTATTTTCAAATGCCAGTGAGGCGTATCAAGACGAAACAGAGGTGTAAATAAAATGTCAAGCATAGTAATTTTAGGCGCTCAATGGGGCGATGAAGGAAAAGGAAGAATAACCGACTTGTTAGCAAGTCATGTAGACATGGTTGTAAGATTTCAAGGAGGTAATAATGCAGGCCATACTGTGGTATTAAATGGAAATGAGTTCAAACTACACCTTATACCATCAGGGATATTGTATCCAGATGTGGTCTGTATTATCGGAAATGGTGTAGTGATAAATCCTGAAGTACTTATAGAAGAGCTTGATGATTTAGGAAAAAAAGAAATTAATGCTGACAACTTAAGGATTAGCTGTAATGCTCATTTAGTAATGCCATATCATATTATACTAGATAAAGCCTGTGAACATGGATTAGGTAAATCAAAGATTGGTACCACACATAAGGGAATAGGTCCTGTGTATGCTGATAAGGCTTCAAGATCAGGTATAAGAGTTCAGGATTTGTTAGACGAGAAAATTTTTAAAACAAAACTGGAAGAGTCATTAAAATTAAAAAATGCTATTATTAGTAAGATTTATGGGTTAAAACCATTAGAATTAGGTGAGGTTTTTGATAAGTACATGGGGTATGTAGAAAGAATTGGAAAATATATAACGGAAACTTCATTTCTAATAAATAAGGCACTGGATATGAACAAGACGGTACTTTTTGAAGGTGCACAGGGGACATTGCTTGATATTGACCATGGAACTTATCCTTTTGTTACATCTTCTTCTACTATCGCTGGAGGGGCGTGTGTTGGTGCTGGAGTAGGACCAAATAGAATAGATGAAGTATTAGGTGTAGTAAAAGCTTATACAACAAGAGTAGGGTCAGGTCCCTTCCCAACGGAAGAAAAAACTGATATTGGTGATTATTTAAGGGAGAAAGGTAATGAATACGGGACCACAACTGGAAGACCAAGAAGATGCGGATGGCTGGATAGTATTGTATTAAAATATTCGGTAATGATAAATTCAATTAAAAGTATAGCTATTACCAAGTTGGATATATTGAGCGGTATTAAAAAAATAAAAATCTGCATAGGTTATAAATATGAGGGAAAGGTTTTTAAAGATTTGCCGCCTCATCAGACTATAATGCATAAATGCCAGCCAGTTTATGAAGAACTTGAAGGATGGGAAGAAGATATTGGAAGTATAAATAAATTTAATGAACTTCCATTAGAAGCAAGGAGCTATATATCAAGGATTGAAGAAATCATTAATATACCGGTATCAATGATAAGTGTTGGCGCTGAAAGAAAGAAAATTATTATAAAGGATAAAAACTTAAAAAGAAGACTATTTAAGAGAGAAAAAAATCCAACTACTGTTGTTTGATTCTTTAAGGAGCCTTATGGATGTATTAATAATTGGCGGCGGTGGAAGAGAGCACTGCCTGGCATGGAAAATTTCTAAAAGCAGACTTGTAAACAAAGTATATGCAATCCCTGGAAATGCAGGAATTGCAGAAATTGCAAAATGTGCAGATATCAGTGTATCAAAAGATAATTTCCAAAGCTTGCTTAATTTTGTAAAAGAAAAAAAGGTTGATTTAGTCGTAGTGGGACCAGAAGCACCACTTGTTGATGGAATTGTAAACTTTTTTAGTAAAAATGGTATTAAAATATTTGGTCCCAGCAAGAAAGCATCCATGATTGAAGGAAGCAAGGTCTTTGCCAAGAAACTTTGCTGGAAATACGGAATACCTACTGCTGATGGGAATATTTTTTTAAAAGAGGAATACGAGGAAGCTTTAAATTTTATTGAAGGGATTGCCAGGGATAAATTTCCAGTAGTTATAAAGGCAGATGGACTTGCTGCAGGGAAAGGTGTAATTATTGCTGATAATAAGAAGGTAGCAATAGAGGCATTAAAGGATTGTTTTGTAAGAAATATTTTTGGCCAGGCAGGTGAAACGGTAATAATAGAAGACTTTATGAGTGGCTACGAAGTATCAATTCTAAATCTCTGTGATGGCAGGGATATTGTTCCTATGGTATTAGCTCAGGATTATAAAAGGATTTTTGATAATGATAAGGGCAAAAATACTGGTGGCATGGGAAGTTATAGTCCTGTACCTATGGTAAGTAGAGAAATGTATAAGAAAATTTTAAATACCATTATTTATCCTACTTATAAATCCTTAATTAAAGAAAATATTGAATATAAGGGAATACTATATGGAGGAATTATTATCAGGGATAATCAACCATATTTACTTGAATATAATTGTAGATTTGGGGATCCAGAAACACAAGCTATTCTACCAAGATTAAATAATGATATAGTTCCATTACTACTAAATTGTATAAATGGAAAATTATCTAAAAGAAAGCTTGATTGGGATAATAAAAAGTGTGTCTGTATTGTAGCAGCATCGAAAGGATATCCCGAAAGTTCTTCATGCGGTGATGTAATCGAAGGTCTTGATAGCTGTCACGAAAGTGATAGT
>JAUWCR010000176.1 GCA_030609215.1 Actinomycetes bacterium
TTTATTGGTGAAGTTTATTATAATTAAAGAGGGTAAAGAGTAAATGAAATATTTAACAGCAGGAGAATCTCATGGAAAAGCCATTGTAGGAATTATTGATAGCTATCCTTCAGGAGTAAGAATTGATATTGATTTTATAAATAATGAACTTAAAAGAAGGCAAAAAGGTTTTGGAAGAGGAGAAAGAATGGCTATTGAAGATGATAGAGTAGATATAATTTCAGGAATAAGGAAGGAAAAGAGCACAGGTTCTCCGATTAGTTTTCTAATTTATAACAAAGACTGGAAAAACTGGAAAGATAAAATAGATAAAGAGGATAATTTGTTAAATCCTAGGCCTGGCCATGCGGATTTTTCAGGTTTATTAAAATATCATTTAGCAAGCATAAGGGATACAATTGAAAGAAGCAGCGCCAGAGAGACAGCAGCAAGAGTTTGTGTAGGAAGTTTTGCAAAAATTATTTTAAAAATGCTTGGTATTAATATATTTAGCTATGTCAATCAGATTGGTAAGGTAGTATATAAAAATGATGTTAAGATTAATTTAGATATAGTAAAAAAAACAGAAGACTCACAAGTCAGATGTCCTGATAATAAGAAAAGCCTTGAAATGAAACAGGAAATAATTAAAGCCAGTGAAAATGGCAACAGTATAGGTGGGGGCTTTAAAATAATTGCTACTAATTTAGTACCAGGAATTGGTTCATACAATCAAGGCAGTTCCAGAATTGATGCAAAAATCGCATATTCAATTATGAGTATACCTGGAATAAAGGCAGTTGAAATTGGTGAAGGTTTTAAGTCAGCAGGCATGAAGGGGACTGATTTTCACGATAAGATTTATTATGACGATAAGAAAGGATTTACAAGAAGAACAAATAATGCAGGCGGTATTGAAGGAGGAATGACTAATGGAGAACCAATAATTATTGGTGCAAAAATGAAACCAATACCGACTACTGTAAAAGGTATTGAAACTGTTAATATAAAAAGCAAGAAAAAAGAAATTAGCTTAAAAGAAAGATCTGATGTTTGTGCCGTACCAAGTGCTTCCATAGTTGGTGAAGCCATGCTTTCAATAGAGATTTTAAATGGAATTTTAGAAAAATTTGGCAAAGATAATATTGATGAAATTATAAATAATTATAATAGCTATAAAGAGTATATAAATAAAATTTAATTTTTGTTGTTTTGAAAATTTATAAAGATTAATTAATTTAAATAGCTGGTATTTAATGAATATTAAAAATATATCACTAATTGGTTTCATGGGTTCGGGGAAAAGTACAATTGGGAATATGTTATCAAAAGAGTTAAAGATGTTATTTATTGATATAGATAGAATTATTGAAATTAGTGAAAATAAAATAATTAAAGATATTTTCGAGGCTGAAGGAGAAAAATATTTTAGAAATTTAGAATCAGAAGTAATAAAGAAAATTTACTCTAATAAAAATTGTATATTTGCTTGTGGGGGCGGAGTTGTAGAAAGGGTAGAAAATATGAGTATAATTAAATCAAGCAGTACTATAGTATATTTACATATTTCTGCCCACGAATCTTATGAAAGATTAAAATTTACAAAGGATAGACCTTTACTTGAAGGTAAGGATAGGAAGAAAATAATTGAAAGGTTAATGAAAAAGAGAGATGTTTTATATAATAAGTATGCAGACATAAAAGTAGATACCATGGATATGAGTAATGAAAAGATTATAAAAAATATAATGGTAAAATTAGGAATTTAGGATAAAAGAATTTTATGAGAGTTATATATGCCTGTACAAAAATAAGAAAATATAAAATATTTATCAATCCTGATATTACTAATATGTTCCCTGAGCTGCTAAGAAAAAACTTCAGTAATGCAAGTAAAATTGTTCTTATAACTAGTGATAAAATATTTAATATATTTAAAAACAGGATAAGAAATATTTTAGAAGGGTGTAGCATATCAAATGAAATTATTTTAATAAAAGATGGCGAGCAGTACAAAAATATAAAGAGTGTAAATGATATCTATAAAAAATTAAGTGATTTTAACATCCATCGAGATGATGTAGTAATTGCATTTGGGGGAGGTGTAATAGGAGATCTTGCTGGTTTTGCAGCTGCAACTTATCATAGAGGTGTTAAATTAATTCAATATCCAACCACTATAACTGGTCAGGTTGATAGCAGTATTGGTGGAAAGGTTGTAATAAATTACTCAAATTATAAAAATGTTATTGGGTGTTTTTATCAACCGCATATGATTATTATAGATCCAGTCCTGCTTTACTCATTAGATGAATTGCAAATTATTAATGGATTAGCTGAAATAATAAAGTATGGAATTGTTTTTGATAAGAAAATATTGAATATATTGGATGAAAACACTGAGGCTGAAAGTAAAGATAGATTAGAGAAATTAATAAAAAAGAAAGTTTTCACCGATATTATATATAGATGTGCTTTAATTAAAACTAAGGTAGTAAGAAAAGATGAGTTTGATTATGGATATAGAAATTTATTAAATTTTGGACATACAATTGGACATTGTATAGAAAAGGCTGCTAATTTAAAGAAAGTAAATCATGGCCAGGCAGTAAGCATGGGAATGATAATAGCAATTGATATTTCAAACAAACTTGGGCTTTTAAGAAGAGAATTTAAAAATAGAATAATAGATATATATAAGAAATTGAAGTTACCATTTATTATACCAAAATTAGAATTGAATAATATTATGGATTCTTTAGAACACGATAAAAAAATAAAAGGATCTAGAAATAAATTTATTTTACTTAAGGGATTAAATAGACCTGTTTTTTATTATAATGTGGAAAAAGATATAATTACTGGTAGTATCAGTGAAAATATGGCTAAAAATTAAAATAAAGAGGATAGAGGGCAAAAAAAATGAAAAGAGTTATTATTATAAATGGACCTAATCTTAATTTATTAGGAAAACGCGAGGAGAAGATATATGGAAATATAAGTTTTGAAGATATATACGGTGATTTATGCAAATATAGTAAGAAAAACAATATAGAGCTTTCTTATTTTCAATCCAATAATGAAGGTTTGATAGTCGATAAGATACAAGAATCAATCAGTAATATGGATTTTATAATAATAAACCCTGGTGCACTTACTCATTATAGTTATAGCATTCATGATGCCATAGTATCAAGTAAAATTTCAACCATAGAAGTTCATATCTCAAATATATATTCAAGAGAGGAATGGAGATCTAAATCTGTTATTTCGCCAGCAGCTATAGG
>JAUWCR010000148.1 GCA_030609215.1 Actinomycetes bacterium
GGGAGATATGATGTCAACATCATCGCAGGAAATTTCTCCGGTAACTGTGATTAATTTTGAAGGCCCTGATTTGTCTGTATTTTTATAGTTCATTCCTTAAATCCTTAAACCGTTTGCTTGATATTTCAAAAAAATACAAAAAAATCTTGAATTACAATATTATTAGGTTGTAGAAAATTTAAATCGTTTGCATTATAATTATAAAGTAACTTATTAAATAAATATTGTCAAATTTTTCTTTAAAATAAGTTGGTCAAAAAAAGTAAAAATTACTTTTAATTCTTTATATAAAGTTTATTAAAAAAGTTATATAACAACTGTATAGTTAAGGTTCTGAGGTTTATCTGGATTCAGGTTCTTTTTAATAGTTTTTATGTATGCCAGTATATGAAATACCGGAATATTTATAAATGAACCAATAATATCAAAACTAAAATTAAAATCTGAAAATAAGTATTTTAAATTATTATTGCTAATATTAATATTATTTTTCCCCCCTATTATCAAAACTTTAGATCCAAGATCCAAAATTTCCTTAATAATTTCTTCTTTTTTAAAAAGATCTTTACTCAAAGTTAAAATTAAACACAAGCTCTCTTCATTTATTAATGATTTAGGTCCATGATTAAATTCATATAAATGATAAGAGTAAGAAGGTGTTTGAGACATCCCTTTCATCTTCAAATCAGCTTCAACAGCTAGACCATAATTAAACCCACTCCCCAGAACAAAATAAGAATTAAAAGTGCCATTATTCTTGAAATAACTTTCAATATCATCATATAATATGGGAATATTATCATTTAAATATTCTATTAAACATTTAAACTCTTCCAGCATCTTTTTTTTGTCAAGGAACTTAATTAGTATCATACAGTATGCAATTAACATACTTGAAAATGATACTGTCATAACAATACTTTTCTCAGTAACGCCCCTACACAAAAAATGGTAGTCAGAAAATTTCGAAATAGTATTATTTTCTTTACAGGAAAAAGTAAAGGTTGTTACATTTCTTCTATTTTTTAGTAATCTTACTACTTTAACGCTTTCAGTCGTCTCGCCTGACCTTGAAAATCCTACTACTAAATACTTCTTATATTCATTAATGTAAGTGTCGGTATTTATTAATAATTCTGAACTTGGCAGGGCTAAACAGCTCTGTCCGGGAAGCATAGATTTAGTGAAAAAAGATACTGATTTAGATAGGTTATATGATGAGCCGCACCCAAAAATTATTATTTCATCATATTTATCAGAAAAAATTTTTAAATGTAATACAAAATCCTTACCGGTAATGTCATTATATATTATTTTCCATTTTTCAATCTGATTAATTATTTCCCCATAAGTATAATTCTGTCTTTCCGATTTAACCTCCATTACTCTTTAATTTAACTTTTAATTTTATCTTATTTATATTTGAAACTTAATGTTATCAGCTTTTTATGTTATTTAAAAGTTAAAAGTTCACTAACTGCAATTCGACGAATTGTTGAACTGTAAGATTTATGATACTATTAAGCAGGTCTGTGTACTTATTGAAAGGTGGAGGGCATATTACAATACTGTAAGGCCTCATAGCTCTCTAAGTAATATGACACCAAGTGCTTTCGCCAGGAGCTTATCCACAGGGTAGATAAGCCAGATTACTAACATTTTAAGTGAACTAGTTTTTGGGGGACCCTCGAAAGCTTAAATACTAACTCAAGAACTGGACTAAAGAATGGGTAAAATCATTTTAAAATTAATTATTATTTTAAGAAAAAACCTGTTGTTTTAAAAGTTTAAATATTTTTTTATATAAGGAGTTTTTATGAGAAATGGTTTACTAAAAGAGATGAAAATCGATCAATTAAAAATAGAGATATATAAAACAAATAAAGAAATGGGTGAAGCTGCAGCAGAAGAAGCAGCTGATATTATAAAAACCGCTATTAATAGTAGGAAGATAGCTAATGTAATGCTGGCAACAGGCAATTCACAACTCAGCTTTCTTAAAAAATTAAGAGAAATTAAAGATATATATTGGCCAGCAGTAAATATTTTTCATTTAGATGAATATCTTAATTTACCTTTTGAACACCCGGCAAGTTTTTCTTTCTTTTTAAATAAGAATTTTCTCTGTTATGCAAATGTATGTGCATTTTTCCCTGTTCCTGGTCATCCACAAGATGCAGAAATTGCCTGCAGTGGTTATGAATATTTACTTAAAGCTCACCCTATAGATGTTTGCTGCGCTGGAATCGGTGAAAACGGACATCTTGCTTTTAATGAACCGACGGTTGCAAATTTTAAAGACCCTGTTTGGGTAAAAGTTGTAAAATTGGAAGAAAAAAGCCGTCAGCAACAGATTAATGAGGGGCATTTTAAATCATTAAAAGATGTACCTACTCATGCTATATCTGTCACGATCCCTGGATTGCTGTCAGCAAAGAAAATATTATGTATTGTCCCTGAAAAAAGAAAGGCAAGAGCTGTATATTCAACTCTAAATGAACCAATAGATCCTACCTTTCCGGCTTCAATTCTTCGAAAAACAGAATACGCCAGATTATTTTTAGACAAAGATTCGGCTTCCGAAATAATAATTAGTCAAAAGTAATAAGTAATTATCATTTCAATATTTTTGTTACTTTTAGATTATTATTTTTCCAAAGAAAAATTACTAAAGGTCCTTTCCTGCCTGGATAAATCATCATTTTATCTTCAATACCAAAATAACGGGCAGGATTTATAGAAGCCATTATCAGGGCATCTTCTATACTGAAATTGCAATATTTTACAATATACTCTACATCCTGGTTCAAAGTCTTTACTGCTCCGCATAACATATCCTTATCTTTTATCCACAAACCTTCGTCTTTAAGGACTACTTTCATTTTATTTGATTCTGATATATACTCTCCTTCTGGCAACCCGGAAAGATAAAATAAATCTGATATAAGGATCGATCTATTAATGCCTTTTGCTTTTATTGCAGCTCTCAAAGTATAATATGGAACATGATGTCCATCTGCAATAAAACTGGCCCACATTTCATCTATCGACAACTGAGACCATATTACATTATGCTGCCTATGTATTAAAGGAGTACACCCATTAATTAAATGTGAGGCTAGATCTGCTCCCGAAGCCACAGCTTCTAGAATTAATTCATGTTTTGCAGCATGATGAGCTAAGCCAACTTTTACCCCCTGATTTCGCAGTTTTTTTATGAAATTAATAGCACCATTTCTTTCAGGTGCTAAAGAAAAGAGTCTTATATTGCCTCCAGCCGCCTCTTGCCAGTAATCAAATTCTTTAAGAACTGGGTCCTTTATGTATTTTGGAGAATGTACGCCTCTATAGCCTTCTAAACTTGATATATAGTGTCCCTCCATGTGAATACCAAAAATACCCTGTGCTATTTTTTGCTCAATTATTTTACTTAAAATTTTTAAGTTTTTCGCCACTATTTCAGATTTTTGAGTGCAAATTGTTGGACACCAAAATAAAACTCCTCTTTTTTCAAGTTCCTTGTCAACTTCTAAAACTTTTTTAATACTTAAACCATCTGAGGACAGAAAATGTCCATTCATCCCATTGACCTGTATATCAAATAATCCTGCAGTAAGCCAATTAATATCATTGTCTGATACATTACCAGCCTTAACTGGTTTAAGTAGTTTTATTATTCCATTTTCATATATTAATTTGAATATTCCAGTTCTTCCTGGAATGCGGCAGAAACATTCATATTTCATAAGCAAATACCTGCAATCATAAAATTTGTTTAATTCTATTCAATAATTAATAAAAATATTATACTTAGAATTTTAATTCTTAAGATATTTTTTTGGTATTTCGGCCCCTACAACATAAGGAAGATTTGGACTTTTAACCATCTGATAAACTTTTACTTTGAATTCAGGACTGCAAGAAATCATTATATAAGCATCCTTTGCTTTTACTCCATATTCTTCAACCATCCAACTCATAAGATTGGTTATAGCTCTATGTACAGCATCCTCTAAAGGCTTATCTGCAAATAATTGAATAATTGATTCTTCTCTTTCTATCCTCGCATATGGAATTTTTTTATTCTTTAT
>JAUWCR010000070.1 GCA_030609215.1 Actinomycetes bacterium
GTTTTAAAAAAAAATAATAATAAAAAAATGAAATTAAATATTACCAAGCATCTAAATATTTGGAGGAGGTGTTAAAATGAGTAAGTTGATGAAAGTATTAATAGCTCTTAGCTCGATAATAGGAATTTGTTCAACAGTAAGATGGTAGAGTGTTTAAAAAAGTAGAAAAACCGTTATAATTGTCGTATATTTAAAGAAAAAAGGAAATACTGTTGAGTAAGGTAAAAGAACTGAATGCCAAAATCTATGTTTCTGTAGTTTTCTTAATAGGAATTTTGTTGGCAATTTACATACTATATAAATATAGGGATGTATCTATTTTAGGAGTGGTGCTGTTTGGCGTATTAGTATTTATTGCAGATAATCTTTCAGCACCACTTCCAAAGGCTGGTAGTGTTTCAGTAAATTTTGGAATAACATTTGCCAGCTTAATTTTATTTGGACCCTCCACTGCATTAATAGTAACTATTATTTCAATCTTTAATATTAAGGAATTTACAAAAAGAGTTCCTTACTACAAACACTTATTCAATGCAGGCCAATACATAATTTCCATTTGCATTACAAGCATTGTTTTTGATTTACTTTATAAAAAGAATGTAGAGTCTTTTTTTTACCCCAGTAATATTGGGGTTATTTTTTTATGTGCATATGTCTTTTTTATGTTAAATACAATACTTACAGCAGGTGTGCTCTCTATTAGCGAGAGAATAAATATTTTTAATGTGTGGGTATTTAACTTTGCCTGGATTATACCATATCATTTTTTTTTATCTGCAATGGCAATAGCCATATCATTTCTTTATAAATTATATGGACCTTTTACATTAATCTTTACTTCTCTTCCATTAATAATGGCTCAATATTCATATTTATTAAGAATTAAAGAAAGAAAAGCAATTCTTAATAGTATTATGCAGATTGTTAGGATAATGGAAGCAAAAGATGTTTATACTGCGGGTCACTCGATTAGGGTTGCAAGTTTTTGTGAGCAAATTTCAAGGAAATTGAGATTGAATGAATATGATATTGAGATATTGAATAATTTAGCAAATTTGCATGACATAGGAAAAGTTCAAATTGATCTTTCCATACTTAATAAACGCTGGAAACTAAGTAAGGCTGATTGGGTTGAAATTAAAAAGCATCCAATTGTGGGATATGATATTGTTAAAGAGATTGATTTTTTAAAGGGGAAAGCTGATGCAATACTTTACCACCATGAAAGAATAGATGGGAAAGGATATCCCTTTGGCAAAGAAGGGAAAGATATACCATTATTTGCAAAAATCTTAGCCATTGCTGATGCTTATGATGCAATGACATCTGATAGACCTTATAGAAGAGCATTGACAAAGCAAGAAAGTATTGATGAATTAGAAAAAAATAAAGGAAAGCAATTTGATATTGAGATATGTGATATTTTTATTAATATTATAAAAGAAGATCAAATGGGATCCAGCGGAGAGAAAAAGATATGAAAAATAAATTCTTCTATATTTTGGCGATAGGGGTCCTAATATTTATTGCAGGGGCAGGATTAGGGTTACTTTTTTTTTACTTTTTTAAAGAAGAGAGTGTTTTTATAATAAATAAATTTAAAATACTACAAAATTTTTTTGGGATACGTGAATATCAGGAAGGAATGTCATATTGGTATATTTTAGCAGTTATTCTTTTTGGGAATCTAATTTCAACAATATGCTATATCGTCCTGGGCTATTTAAGAATTTTAATTCCAATAAGTTTTGTTACAGGTTTTTTTATAGTTATTTTTCTAATGTCTGGAACTATAAGACATTCAATGGCACTGCCAGTTGAGGTAATAATACTTTCTTCAGCCGAGTCTTTTTATAGAATTTTAGCCTTATCTACAGGGGAGCATATACAGAAAAACAAATTTAAAAATAAAGCAGTACCTGTTACTTCTTTTATTGTTATATTCTTGATATTTTTAGCATCAGTATTTTATGAAATGCATCAGATATTTGGCTAATTTAATTGATCAACATCTAATTTTTTTATTCTAATATAATCATGTTGTGTTATGATATCTAGCAAAATGATAGATATTTAATGCTATATTTAAATAAAATTAATAAGTTAACTGGAAAGTTAACAATTGTAGGTGATTTTTTTGAAAAATGCAGTACAATTTGGAGCTGGCAGTATTGGCAGAGGTTTTATGGGGCAGCTCTTTTGGGAAGTAGGATATAGGACTACTTTTATCGAAGCAAGAAAAGAGCTTGTAAAACTTATAAATGAAGAAAAAAAGTATCCACTGAAGCTTCTTGATGCTTATGCTAAAAAAGAAATTGATTTGATTATAGATAATATTGATAGCCTGGAAGCAGGTGATAGGGAAGGTATTGCTTCTGCATTATCAAAAGCTGATATTATTGGAACAGCGGTAGGCATAGAGGTTTTACAATTAATAGCTCCCTCTATTGCAGAAGGTATAAAAAAACGTATGCAAATAAATCCAGAACCGATTGATATATATCTGTGTGAAAATACTTTAGAGGCATACAGTATTTTAAAGAAAGCAGTATTGGACAAATTAGATCCCAAAACAAGGATATGGGCTGAAGATAATGTGGGTTTTGTTGGTATGGTAGTTGCACGCATGGTCCCCCCCTCAAATGATCGTTTTGGAGTAGAAGATCCCTTGTTTGTATCAGCAGATGCTTATCACAAATTGCCATTTGATATAAAAAATGTAAAAGCAGAATTGCCAAATATCAGTGGTATGAAGCCGGTAAAAAATTTTAAAGCAGAATTTGAAAGGAAACTTTTTACTCTTAATCTAGGACATGCTATTTTGGGCTATCTTGGATATTTAAGAAATTATACATATGTGCATGAGCCTTTTGATGATAAATTTACCAAAAAGATATTTAATAATGTGCTTAGTGAAACTAGCAGAGCATTGGTTAAAAAATATCCTGAGGATATAAATGCCAGAGAACAGAAAGAAATGATAAAGGATGTAAATATACGTTTTAAAAATCCAATGCTAATGGATACAGTTTACAGGGTAGCAAGAGATTTGATTAGAAAGCTAGGTCCTGAAGATAGATTAATTGGTAGCGCTAAGCTATGTTTGGAAAATGATGTTTTCCCTGATAACATTGCTTATGTATGTGGAGCAGCATTCAATTATGACTATGAAAAGGATGTAATTGCCCAGAAACTCAAGAAGATTATTGATAAAATTGGAATAGAAGAAGCTCTTGAAAAAATATCGAAAATAGACAGTTCAAGTGACTTCGGTAAAAAGATAATTGAAAATTATTACGATATAAAAAAAAGAAGAAAGGATTGGATAAGATGAAAGCGGCAGTTTTTTATGGCCCTGGTGACATTAGGGTAGAAGATAAACCCAAGCCAGATATTGGCGATAATGATATATTGATAAAAATAGAAGCATGTGCAATTTGTGGAACTGATCTAAGAATTTTTAAAAGCGGCCATCGCGGAGTAAAACCTCCTCAAATAATAGGACATGAAAATGCAGGAATTATATTTGAGATGGGTAAAAATGTTAAGAACTTTAAAGTAGGTGATAGAGTTACTATTGATCCAATAGTATCATGCGGATATTGTTATTATTGTCGAAAGGGCCTTACAAATTTATGTTCCACCTTTAAAGAAACTGCAGAAGCTTTTGGATATTATTATCCTGGTGGTTTTGCAGAATATATGGCAATACCAGCTAAAGCAATAAAAAGAGGAAATATTATTCCTATTCCAGAATCCATGTCCTTTGAGGAAGCGGCACTTGCAGAACCCATGGGTTGTGCGTTAAACGGGGAACTTTTAGCCCAGGTAGGTGCTGGTGATACTGTTCTTATTGTAGGAGCAGGACCTGTAGGTGTTATGCATGCAAACTTAGCTAGAATCCTGGGTGCAGCAAAAATAATCATATCAGAATTAGCAGATAGCAGGCTTAAGGTGGCAAAAGAGATGGAAGCTGCTGATTATTATATAAATCCAGCCAGAGAAGATTTAAAAAAATTATTGTCTGACTTAACCAATGGAGTTGGGCCAAATGTAATAATGATAGCAGCACCCTCAAGAAAGGCACAGGAAGAAGCAGTCGAGTTAGCTGCAAATAGAGCACATATATGCTTTTTTGGAGGACTTCCTAAAGGTGATAACATTGCTAAAATAGACAGTAATCTAGTTCATTACAAAGAAATATTTATACATGGCTCCTCAGGAGCTACTACTGAACATATTAAGATGTGTATTGATTTTATGAGCGGGAAGAGGATTAATGGGAAGAAGTTTATAAGCAAAATTATTGGTCTTGAAGATATATCAAGCATGATACAGGAAATTGCTGAAGGAAAACATATGAGGGTCATAGTAAAGCCCTAGTATAATTTTTATTTCTCTTTTAAAATCATTTCATACTTAGACAGTGATTCTTTATATACTTTGGAATTAGGTTTCATAGCAAGTGCAATTTTAAAATGTCCTAATGCATTACTAAATTTTCCTTCTTTTAGTAAGCATAAACCTAATCCATAATGAGCATAATCATTAGCAGCATCTATATCCAATGCTTTCCTGAACTCTTTTTTAGCGGAGAAGTAGAGGCTGCAATTATAATATGCCCTGGCAAGTTCTTCTCTTATAGAACCCTTTTGAGGCTGGTGTTTTTTTGCCTGCTCAAGGAGCATTATGGCTTCTAAGGGTCTTCCCTTCTTTGCTAACTTTCTACCTTTTACAAATAAATTATATATATTCTTCATATAGATAGAATTTTAAGTGTAAAAACTCATTATTTCAAGATTAATTTGTTTAATAAAAGATTGGTTTAAGCAGGAACCTTCTTAGATATGAAGATAGTTTTTTATATAAAACTTGACAAGAGTTTGAGATACTATTAATGTTAGGCTTAACTAATAATTGATTCAATAGGTTTTAAGCAATAAATAAATTATAATAATATGTAGAAAGTTTTACAGAATTGAAGATATATTATAAATATGGATAAAAATATTAGAAAATCGGATATTTTAACAATAGTAAAAGAGGATATATTAAGAATACTAGGTGAAGAAGAGGACATAGTTTCTTTAGATTCTATTAGGGATGAGCTTAAAGTTTTAGATGCTTATATATCTAATGCAGTGAAAAGTCTAGAAAATGAAAATTTAATATTAGTTAAAGATAATTTTATTAAATTAACACAAAGTGGAGAGGTTAAAGCAAAGGAGATTTTAAAATACCATCTTATACTGGAAAATTATTTCAAAGAAACTAAAAGTAGTGCAGAAGCTCATGAAATCAGTCATATTCTTGAACATTATATTTCAAAAGAAGTGATTGATAATATAAAAAAGCTAACCACACTAAAAGGTAAAGGTACGCCATTAATAGAATTTAATCAGAGAAGAGGGATGATAAGTGATATCTCAGTTGGCATAGGATTATTTGATAGAATAATCAGCATGGGAATATATCCTGGCGAGGAAATTACTGTAGTAAATAAGACGCCAAGCGGCGTGATTTTTAAGGTTAAAAATAAAAAATTTTTTTTCAACAAAGAAATTGCAAAAAAGATTCATGTAATAAAAGATGGAAAAAATAAAAGTACTTATTATTGGACAGCCTAATACAGGAAAATCTACATTACTAAATGCATTAATAGGCACAAAAGTTATAATATCTAATTATCCTGGGACCAGTGTAGAAATAACAAGTGGTAAAAAGATAGTGAGTGGTGTAGAAATTGAGTTTTCAGATACCCCTGGAATATATTCTATTTCTGATAGAAGTGAAGAGGAAAAAGTTACAGAGAAGGCATTGTTTGAAGAAAAAGTAGATATAGCAGTTGTAATTGCTGATGCTATGTCTATTGAAAGAAGCCTTTATATTATCCTGCAGATAATGGAAGCAAGGATACCAACAATAGTAGCTGTAAATTTTGTAGAGGAAGCTGAGAAAAAGGGTATAAAGGTAGATTTTAAAAGATTGGAGAAAATTCTCAGTATTCCAGTCTTACCCATAAATCCCTTAACTAAAAAGGGTATTAACAAGCTGATAGATAGAATATTAGCAAATAAAATTTCTACAGAGCAATACTTTGATATTAGATATGATGATCATATTGAAGATGCGATAAATGAAGTTTCTACTCAGGTTAGGGGAGATTTTCCAGTAAGATTTGTTTCTCTAAGGGTTTTAGAGGGAGATGAAGATTTTAAAAAATATCTAAAAAAAGGAGGTGTTGTAGAAAAAATAAAAGCAGGTTTAAAAAGCCACCCGGAAGTTTCAAATGATATATCTATAACAAGATATGGAACAGCTTCATTTATAGCAGAAGAAGTTGTAGAGATGGTTTCCCTGAAAAGTGAAAGAAGGTTGCAGAGCAGAATTGATAAAATTATATTGCATAAAATATGGGGCCCGACTATTACTATTATTTTTCTACTTTTAATTTTTGGAATACTTTTGTATCTTGGAAATTTTATTCAAGGTTTTCTTATGAATAGTTCAGGACTTTTACTTGGTAAATTGAGTGGAGTAAATCAATCAATTATTTCTATAATATTAATAAGTGGTTTAGAGGGTCTTGTAGCTGGTATTTCTATTGCCTTGCCTTACGTGTTTTTATTTTATTTTATTTTTGGGTTGCTGGAAGATATAGGATTTCTACCAAGATTTATTATTAACGTAGAAAGATTTACAAAAAAGATAGGACTACCAGGAAAGGCATTTATTCCTTTAGCATTAGGGATGGGATGCACGGCACCTGCAACTACTGCTACAAGAGTTTTAGCAAACAAAAAGGAACAATTTCATACTGCTATTTTTTTTGGATTTGTACCATG
>JAUWCR010000120.1 GCA_030609215.1 Actinomycetes bacterium
ACAATAGGTGTTGCAGGAGGCGAATCCAAGGTAGATGCAATTTACAGCGCCTTAAAAGGCAAAATCGTGAATTTGATTGTTACTGACAATAAAACGGCAGAAGCAGTACTTGATAAATATTAAGAATAAATTAAATTTGGAGGAAAAATGAATTTAAAAATATCAGTGGGCATCTGGTATATGGGTAGTGTTGGAGATAGATTTGTTAAGGATGGATATAGAAGTCAAAAGAATATAATAGAGAGAATAAAACTAATTTCAGAAATTGAAGGTGTCGGAGGCATTGAACTGCATTATCCTACAGAAATTAATGAGGATAATATTGATGATATAAGAAAAACTCTAAATGAAACAGGGTTAGAGATAGTCCAGCTTTGTCCACATCTGTGGGTTAATCCAGAGTGGAAATATGGTGCATTTTCAAATCCTGATCCAAAAATAAGAAAAGAAGCCCTAAAGCTTGCTAAGCATACTGCTGATATCGGAAGAGAATTTGAGCCTGAAGTAATGGTGTATTGGCCTGCACAGGATGGGTATGATTATTTCTTTCAGGTTAATTATGGAAAAAGGATTGGGCATATTGTAGATTGCATGGCTGAGCTATGCAGTTATGCAAAGTATCAGAAGTTTGCAATTGAATATAAGGCATTTGAACCAAGGGCGCATATCTTTCTGGGCAGAGTAGGTGAAGTTATGACTATAATTAATGAAATAGGCCTGGATAATCTTGGAGTTAATATAGATATTGGGCATGCGTTAATTGTAAAAGAAACTATTTCTGAGTCTTTAGCACTTATTAACAGATATGATAAATTATTTCACACTCACTGGAATGATAATCACACGGTGTTTGATGATGATATAATTGTTGGAACTGTAAATTTCTGGCAGACCTTAGAATTTACATACTGGCTCTATAAAACAAATTATGAAAAGTGGCATGGTCTGGATTTATTCCCATACAGAGAAGATCCCAGTAGTATTGTTAGAGAAAGTATAGATAATATTAAATTCTTCTACAAGATGGCCGAGTTGATTGATAAGAATAATATGGAAGAGATTTTCTATAATTCAGATCCAGTTAAGATGAGTAAGATTTTACGAGAGATAATGAGAGAAGGCATTGATTATAAATAAAGATGCCGAAAAAGATAAGTAATTTTACTATTTGTGTACTTAATGTACATAGTGTACAATATATATAATATATTGTAATATCGGGAGGTAGTGTTATGCAAACAATATTAAAATCGACTGATGTACGTAAAGAGTGGGGTAGATTTATTGATGATGTAACTCGAAACAAGCCGGCTATTGTAAAGCGAAACAGGGATCTGTTTGCTGTTTTTTCTTTAGAACAATTAGATTTAATTTTATCAGAATATAAACTTACTGCTCAAGTTGAGCAAGAGGAAGACGGTTCTTATAGTGGTGTTTTTAATGAAATGGATCTGATGACAAATGCTAGTGATATAGAATCTTTAAAAAAAGAATTAGCAGAGATATTAATAGAATATTCAGAGGAATACATGAATGAGTTTAAACTTCATTATAATAGCCTTAATCGTAGGAAACATTTTCCTTATGTTTATAGAGTTTCACTTATCTCAGATGATATTGAAAAAGTGAAAAAATTGTTTTCCTTTACTTATGGATCAGAAAAGAAAGCAAGCTAATGCCAAACTGGAGAGAGCTTAGAAGATTTTGCGAAAAAGACGGTTGGGAATTATATAAAAGTACCGATCACTATTATTATAGAAAATATATAAGTAATGGGATCTTCAAAAAGACTAGAATTTCAAGAGGGAGTAAAGAGATACCTAAGTTTGTTTGGAAAAATATTCTTAAAAAACAACTGCAAGTTACACAAGAATATTTTAATAGAATAAAGTAAATGATGATAGAATAAGATGAATAGAAAAAAATTATCTAATCAACCAGATTTATATTTATCCTGAAGGATTTTTAAAAATTTTTTAACTAATCTAGGATCAAATTGTATACCCGAAAGCTTTTTAAGCTCACTGATTGCTTCTATTTTATGTTTTGCTTTCCTGTATGGCCTGCCTGCCAACATACTTTCATATGCATCGGCAATTGTTATTATTCTTGAAATCAAAGGAATATTATCTCCTTTTAACTTCTGGGGGTAACCTTCTCCATTCCACCACTCGCGTATGGAGTGTATATATTCAGAGATTGGAGCTAGCAAAGAAGATGACCTTGCTATCCTGTATCCAGCATCTGATTGTTTTTTAATTATTTCCCATTCTTCTTTATTTAGTTTTTCTTTCTTTGTTAATATATGTTCATCTATGGTAATTTTGCCAATATTATAAAGCCTTGCTGCTGCATCAAGATTTTTTAAGGAATCCTTCGCAAGGCCTATTTTTTTACCTAATTCCAAAGAAAGCCTGACAACGTTATTAGTATACTCTTCAATCTCAATATTTTTTTCATATAATTTTTTTGTTATTGACTGGATCATTAGATTTTGGATATTTTTTGAGTCAGACAGCTTATTTTTATACATTTTGTTTTCTGCTTCTTTCAATACTTCATTTATACTGGTTTTAATATTAAATTTTGTGGCAAAGCCTAGTGATATACTTACCGGAATTTCCAATTTGTCTGAAATTTTAGATTTTTCTTTAATTCTTTTAATGATCTTTGATGCCTGAGTTGAAGTAGAGCTTGGAAGCAGTATTACAAATTCATCTCCGCCCCAGCGTGCAATTACATCAGATACCCTGCAGCAATTTTTAATGATCTCAGCAGCATGTTTCAATAAGGCATCACCACTTTTGTGGCCAAAAACATCGTTTAATAATTTCAAGCCATTTATATCTGCCACTATTATACTTAATGGCAATTCACGGGAAGTGCTTAGCCTGCGAACTTCCTCATCAAAATATGCCCTATTGTATAGCCCTGTCAAAATGTCATGAAAGGAAATATATTTTAATTCATTTTCAATAGTTTTTCTTTCTGTTATATCGCGGATTGATTCGATTGCTCCCACAGTATTACCGTTGCTGTTATAAAGTGGTGAAGCAATGGCCCATAGATGAACATCCCTGTCTTGATATAAATATTTCGGATGGGTTTCTGCAATTAACTTTCCATCTTTTAATTCAATATAATCATAATATTTTTCTATATTTTGATTTTCCTCAAATATAAAATCTATTAATACAGGACGGGCTTTGCCATAAAATGGAATGGCATACTTATAGTCACCTTCACCTAGAATTTCCTCTTTTCTTATATTGGTTAATTCTTCCATAGCCTTATTCCAGGCAATGACTCTGCCATTTTTATCTATGGCAAAAGTTGCATCGGGTAAAAAATTATATACATCCGAAAGGATTGGTTTTGAATCTACACGTTCTTTTTCAATTTGTCTTTGGACAGTTATATCCCTTAGTGTAAGCAGATGTATGCTGATTTCATTATTTTTATCTAAAACATGGGAAAAGCTGATTTCAATATTTTGTTCTTTCCTATTTTTTAAAATGATTAGCTCTTCTTTTTTATTTTTAATATTTTTTTCCAGAAATGATCTAATTTCTGGATATTTATTAAACAAATCATATACTGATTCGCCAATTTTGATATTTTTTTTGTTAAGGATTTTTTTAAGAGCTTGATTTACATTAATTATTCTCATCTTATTATCATATAAAAGAATGCCATCACCTAGGTTTTCAATTATTGTTTCCCAGGAAGCTGGTGAAAATTCAAGTAATTTATATCTAAATATAGCTAAAGTCAATAATATCCCTGTAAAAGTAAAGCAAATTGGGGTTATTTCAATACCTTTTAATACTGAAGGATAAAAGGAATAAATAATATTAGCTATAAACGGTGTTATGGCTCCTACTAGCAATATTTTTATTTGTGTAGAATAAATGTTTTTGTATTGGAAAATAGATATAATAAGAATTGATGTTCCAGCTATAATAAATGAGTAGCTATATAATACATTCACCCAGTACCACAATCCATGCTCATACACACCGTAGATACCTGCAATTGAATGATAGCTTAATGAGACTTTAGGCCAAACAAGCCCATGAAATTTATTTGTAAAGGACATGATAATAGTTACAAAAGGTATTAAGAAAAGAAAGACAATATTTCTTTTGTTTAGCCATTTGTCAAAATTAACAAAACGAGAGATAAAGATAAAAAACAGAACTGGTACTGTGGTTATCCCGATATAGCTTATAGCTGAAAAAAGTATTTTTAATGAGATCGTAGCTGCCATGCTTTCAAAAATTACAGCAAAGGTCCAACTGGTTATCCCAATTAAAAGAAAAAATAATTCAAAACCGCAGTGTTGAGATCTGCGACGGTAAACAAAAAAAGCCAGAAACCCATTAATTAAAGTTGCTAATATAAAAATTATTGACAGTGCATTAAAAATAAAAATCTTATTTTCCTTTTTACAAGTTTAATATTTTTCTATAATTATAAATAAGACAAATAATTTAATTATTTTTATCAGTATCTTCTTCTAATTTAAAATATTCTTCTGCTTCTATTATTTCTTCTCTATCTGTTTTAGTAGTTTCTGTATCGTCTACGATTTTTATCACATCTTCTTTTTCTACTTCTTCTTCAATTATTTCTTTGGCTTTAGCTTTGTCTTGGGTTTCTGCACTTTCCTCTTTTTTTTCTGGTTTTAATTCAACAGCTTTTTTTGCTTTTACTGTTTTTTTAGCAATTTTTATTTTAAGCTTGCAATTGGCACATATAAAAGACCCTTTTTTAATCGGTGTACCGCATTCAGGACAGAGCATTTCAATATCTTTTGGACTGTATGTATTTTTTTTATTCATTGAAATAATTTCACCCTTTAATTTATATTTTAAATTTTTGTCTTTATATATATTATTTTTAAATATTACAATACAAATTATTTTATCATTAATAGTGCTTATTGTTAATCAGCTTTTTGAATATG
>JAUWCR010000089.1 GCA_030609215.1 Actinomycetes bacterium
AGCTTTACTATATTTCTATGTCAATAAAAAATTATTTTTTTATAACTTTCTAAATTAATTATAAGGATTTAAGGATTAGATTATATATTAGAATTTATTAAGGATCTATTCTTTAATAATCTTTAATGGGTTTCCAGCTGCCATGCAATTTTCAGGAATAGATTTTAAAACAAGAGAGTGAGCTCCAATAGCTGTGTTATCCCCTATCTTAACAGGTCCTAATATTGTAACATTTGTGTATAGAGTTACATTATTTCCAATTACTGGATAACCATGTTTTCCATGATGAAATATAGTGTGGCCTAATCCGCCAAGTGTTACATTTGAAAAAATACTTACGTTATTTCCTATCTTTACTCCCCTACCAATAACAACTCCTGCTGAATGCCATATCCTGCAACCTGAACCAATTTCAGCATTAGGATCTATTTCTGCTCCATTTATAAAAAAGTTTATTCTACAAAAAATTTCAGCAATTAGTCTAAGCTTAATCTTGTAAATCCAGTGATAAAAGCGGTAAAAAATTAAAGCTTGTACTCCAGGTTTAACCATCAATATTCTAATTGCACCCCAGATGCTTGGTTTGCCTTTCATTGTCCCGTATTTACTGAATAGTATTTTTACATCTTCTTTTAAATTACCATTATCATTAATATTATTCATAATAAAAAATTTATACTCATATTAATTAATGTATTAATTATATATATAATATTATACGTAATAATTTATTTTTTTATATATTTAAAAATCAGACTATGGAAGTCTTTTTTATAAAAAAGTTTTATATTTATATCAGGATATAATTTTCTTAATTTTTTTAATTTTTGATTTTTTTTAGTAACAAGTTTTTGATTTAATGTGGTTAGCTCAATATATAAATTATGATCTGGAAGGTAAAAATCAGGTGTAAAGCTTTCAGCTGGAATGTTATCTTTATCCCATTCAAGTGGAAAAGTTTTTGGCTCGTACTCCCATTTTATTCTATAAAAATCAAGAATTTTAGCAAATTCTCTTTCACTTTCGTGAGCAAAATTTATCCTATCTGCACTTGCAAACTCAATGTCTATTTTTTTTGTTTTAGCTTCATTATTTTTTATATTTGGAACTTTATTAATCATTAACTACTTATTAAAATCTTCAGGCTTTACATGATCCAGAAAACTTTTGAATTTTTTTACTTCTTCATCAATGGATTGAATTCGTAGACCGGCAGAGCTAAGTACATAATCAGCTGCAAAAATACTACACTTTTCCCTTACTGCAATTGCAATAGCATCTGAAGGTCTTGAATCTATATTAATAACTTTATTTTTTAAAGATATTATATTTATAATAGCGTAAAAAGTATTATCTTTGATGTCTGATATTTCAATAGCATTTATCTTTAAATTTAAGTTATTTAGTATATTTACAATTAGATCATGGGTCATTGGCCTGGGAGTTTTGATATTTGATAATTCTAATGCAATTGCTGATGCTTCAAATGCTCCAACCCAAATAGGAAGATATCTATCACCATTTTTTTCCTTTAAGAGTATAATTGGTTTTTGGGATGGGAATTCTATTCTAACTCCTTCCAAGGACATTTCTATTAAATTGTTATTGTCTCTTTTTTTACTCATAAACTTCAAATTGAAAAAAATATTTTATAACTTCAAGACGGATATTTATTTTACTATTAATATAATTATATCACTTAAAAATATATTTTTAATATATATTGTTTATTAAAAAATTGAGCTATTTTTAATTGATTCAATATCTTTTTTAACTGTATCTATTTTTAATTCGTGGATAGCATTAAGATTTCTAAACTTTTGCTTGTAATCTAGTCCATACCCAACTATATAATTTTCCCCAATATTAAAACCTACATATTTTATTTTTATATCTGTTATTCTTCTTACATTCCTATCTAGTAGAGTGCAGATTTCCAAACTTTTTGGGTACCTGGCTTTTAAAGTTCGCATTAAATAGCTGATAGTGAGTCCTGTATCAATTATATCCTCTACTATAAGCACATCCATGCCTTCAATAGGCTCTTCTAAATCTTTGGTAATTCTGACTACTCCCGTAGAACTCTCACCTATTCCATAAGTTGATATACTCATAATATCTAAACAGATTTCTAAATCAATATGACGGATTAAGTCAGTTAGAAATATTATGCCGCCTCTTAAAACACTAATGAGTAGTAAATCTTTTCCTATGTAGTCTTCTGTGATTTTATTACCAAGTTCAATAACTTTTTTTTGAATATCTTCACTTGAAAATAAAACTTTACCTATAATATCATTTCTTAAAAGATTTCTTTTTATTTGTTCATTCAAAGTTTTTTAATATGTTAATCTATCAATGCTTGGTATTATTGATACCCAGGTTGATCCTCTATTGAGCAGGACAATTTTTCCATCATCATCTTTAAATGTAAAAGGATCAAAAATGCTGTATCTTTCCCAGCTTCCCTCAATAATATTTCCATCTAGAAAGTAATATGCTTTACCGCTCTGAGTGGTTCTAACAACCATATGACCAGCAGCATCTCCAGAATTTTCAATGTCTGTTATCATTACAATTACATTATTTAGAGTAATCTGTTCTCCTGTTTCTCTATCTTTATGAGGAGAACCTGCTAGATACTTTATATAATTATTATTATCAATATCATATTCAAAATCTATTTTAAATTTATCAGTTGAAAAATCAACAGTTATATTAGAGATATTTCCCCTATCAGATTGTACTGAATCCAATTTAAATCTAAATGGAGAAAGCCCTCCTTCAAGTGAATACCCATAATTTTCTGCGTCTTCTTTAAGTTTTACTGTAGACATACAAGCAGTATGTTCCAGTGCTGAGTGTCTGCTGCTATCTCTCCAACCAGATGAAGTGTAGGCAAGAACTTCACTATTGCCATCCAAGACATCCATATCCATACTTTCTATTATTGGGTAACATTCGGGATAAGTCCCCCAGAATGCATATATTGGGTCAAAGCTTCTTGCAATTTCAGCATAATATTGTCTTGCACTTCTGATTGGTGCCATAATTTCTGCTTCGTATGAAGAGTAAACTGCAACGTATCTTGTTATACCTCCTTCATCAACAACTTCAAATACTACATCAGCAAGGTGCAGACCTGATTGAGGTCTTGACTCAGGATGATTTTCAATCATAACAGCAATAGGCCTATAATTTTTTACACTATCAGAAATCTCAAGTCCGCTAAGTATATTTATATTACCAGTAATTTCTGCACCACTCACTTCTTCAATTTCTTCTACTTCCTCTTCTTTCTCTATTTCTTCTTCTTCAGTAGTAACTTCCTCTACAGATTCCTCAATCTTTTCTGGAGCTTCTTCAATTGCAGGTTTACCACAGCCTCCAAAGGAAAAAATAATTGTAACACAAAGAATTAATCCAAGAATAAGTACAGAAATAAAAATAACTTTTGCAGATTTTATTTTTTTCTTTACTAGATTCACTTAGCCTCCGATACTAAATTTTTATTAATACTATATCACTCTTATATTTTTCTTGAAAATAAATTTTTAATAATTATAAATGTAAAAACGAAAAAGTAAAATGCTATTATAAAAAATAAAATTTTTTTTGATTGTTGTTCATTTTCAGTTGATAGTTCCTGGTAAATAAAGGGTTCTTCGATAGAATCCTTTGTTATCAATTTTAATTCTTTTTCACTATTGCCATTTATATTGATATCTAAAGTTCCAAAAACCTGATTTTCTAATACAGGCAAATCAAAATTATTTATCAGATTGTCTTCCAAATATATTTCATCTGAAGCTGTATTTATAAGTTTTGTGAAATCAGAATCAGGATACAAGTCAATTTCTATTTTACTAATATCACCAAATTTTATAGTTTTAAATATATTATCAGAATTAACAATTTCTGTATATTTAAAGTTATTATAAATCCAGTTATTGATATTGATAGCGTCTTTTTCACGATTATCTTTTAAACTATTTAAAATTACTGTAATTGTATTTAGACCATCTTTTTCAGAGTAAATTACCAAACAGAATCCTGCATTTTTAGTATAACCTGTTTTTACTCCTTTTATATAATCATATTTAAGGAGTTTATTTGTATTGAAAATATCGATTTCTTCATCGTTTATTTCAATTACATCTTCACTTATATTTACAATATTTCTAAATAAATTATCTTCTAAACAATATTTTGTGATTATTGCTATATCTTTAGAAGTTGTCTTATGATCTGGGAATTCTGTATCAAGACCATTGGTATTTTGAAAAAAAGTATCTTTTGCTCCAATTTGCCTTGCTTTTAAATTCATTAATTTAACAAAATCATCAACACTACCTGAAACATATTCTGCAAGAGCAATTGTTGCATTATTATGTGAGCTAATAAGAGAAGCTTTTAGTAAATCTATAAGACTAATTTCATCACCTGTATCAAAACGGAAAAAAGAATTATTTCTTCCGGATGCATTTTTAGAAATTGTTGTAGTTTCGTTAAAGTTATCGATATTTTCAATAGCTACTATTGCTGTTAATATTTTAGTTATGCTTGCAGGATACATAATTCTTGAAGAATTTTTTTCCCATAAAATTTCTCCCGTATCATATTCCATAACAATTGCTGATTCTGCAGTAACATAAATATAATCATCTATAGAATCTTCATTATTTATTTCAAATTCATATACATCACATAACAATTCACTGTCTTCTTCAATACTGGAATCTAAACCAAAAGATTTGTAGGGATTATTAAATAAAATTATACTAAATATAATAATGAAAAGCATGCAGTAATTTAAAGTATGCTTTGGTATTTTTTTCATTATCGTGGATTTTCTACCTGTCATTTATACATTTCCAGGAACTTCTTATTTTCTTTTTTTACTAAAAGCGAATGTAGTTCGCAAAAACAATTCTCCAATTTGTATAATGTTTTAGATGCTTTTTTATGAGAAATTTTACTTGAAGATTTAAATAATGGAATTACTATCTGTTTAATAAAAGAAGAATGTCTATTTGCAAAATTTTCAAATAATTTTAAGTGTTTTACTTGTATTCCAAATTTTGAAAGTTCACAAATAATATTTAATATTTCAATATCTTTCCCATCAATTATAAATTTCCCATCTTCTTCTTTCCAATCTATAATATTATTGTCAAGCAAGTCATTGATGTACTCCTGTGACAATTTATATTTATCTTTAATTTCATTAATTGTTAGTTTGGTTGACTTAAGGCTTCTGTCTTTATCAGCAGTCTTTAATTTTAGCACATTCAAAACTTTCTTATCCCCTGCTCTTCTTTTAAAATCTACAGAATCTATCTTTTCTTTTATAACATCCAGCGGCATGAAGTATTCTTTCTGCATTTTTAATATATAATTTAATTTTTTTACATCATTCTTGTAATAGATTCTATATCTATTTCCTGCCCTTTTAGGTGTTATAATACCCTTTGTTTCTAGAAATCTTAATTTGCTTCGGGACAAATCAGGATAAAATTCTTTCATTTTCTTGACTAATTCACCAATTGTAATAAAAGATTTTTTAGTTGTTTTTTTAGTTGACTTCATTGCAGATCCTTATTAAAAAGAAAAGAATAAAAAGATATATTTACCAATCTGTATTCTATCTCCATTACATAATTCTAAATAATCTACACGTTTGCTGTTTATATAAGTACCATTTAAACTACCTAAGTCAGATATTGTATAATTACCATTACTTTTTTTTATTACTGCGTGTTTTCTTGAAACAGTTATATCATCCAACAATATATCTGATTCTATGCTTCTTCCAATATTAAGTATTGACTTAGTTAAAAAGAATTTCTCACCAACAATTGGCCCTTTTATTACTACCAAACCAACCTTATCTTTTTCTATCTTTTTTAAGTCTTGAATAATGTCTTCTGATATCTCTTCAATATATTCTATCGTCTGATCTTTTATAGAATCTGTTTTATTGTTTTTGTTTTTTTCATTATCCATTTTCTACTTAAATTTACTTTATTGAATTATTGAAATTTTTTAATAGAAATTATATGCAGAAATTATTATTTTTATAATTCTTTTCTCCTATATTTATTACACCCTATTATATACTATTACATATATTATACTATATTATTTTACTACTATTTGTTT
>JAUWCR010000049.1 GCA_030609215.1 Actinomycetes bacterium
AATGTCAAGAGCCACTAATATAACCTTCGCAATATCAAAATATTTTTGGATTGTTTTTCCTATTTCAGTAAAATTATTTTTTATCTGTTTCATAATATTCTATTCAATCCCTTAATTAAATTCTTTCAAATCACAGACATAAAAATAACTAAGCCGGTAAATTTCCTTAAAAAAATCTATAAACTATTTTATAATGATACATTATTGTTACATTAAATCATATATTACATTTATTTTACCAGAGATTAATCATCTTCCACAAATTTTATGCCAATTTTATACAAGATACCACATAAACTCATGATTCCAATAAAAATCCACTATTTTGTTGAAAGCGAATTTGCTTTTTTAAAAATAAGTGATTTTATGTCTTATTTTGTGGGATTTTTTAAATAAAAATATTAAGTTGCAGAATTGCTGTTTCCCGCTTACAAATTGAGATTATTATAAGGAAAAATAGTATAATGTTTTCACAATAGAAACAGTAATTCAAATATAAATATTAAAGATAGGTTTGCAGAGTAATGAGTAAAATAATAAAAGCAATTATATCTTTTGTACTTTTTACTATTATTTTTTGTATTGGCTGCACAAAAGAAGTTTCTGTAGAAACAAAACAAAATCAGCCAGAATCAGAAATTTATGAAGCATCAATAGGCAGTATTGCTAAAACAGAGCTGCTGCAATTAATCCCGTGGGGAGATAATGCCATATCTATAAATATACCTCTTGGCTGGAATATTTACAGCGGAGGTGAGTGCTCTACCAAATCAGTACTGTCAAGGGATCCTTACATAGAATTAAAGCAGCTTTTTTATTTTTCAGAAGCAGGTCCTGTTTACACCAGCCAGCAGCTAAAGGAAAACGATAAGAATTATATGGATATGGGAGGCTATGATATTTTATGGTTTGAAAGTCCTGTAGTAAATCCATTAACTGCTGAAAATTATTTAAAGAATTTTGGAACATTTGCTCGCACTCCTTTGTTCCAGCAGGCATTTCCAGAAGTTCCGATTATAGATGAAGTTAAAATAATAGATAAACAACCAATTTCTAATAAACCACCCTATGTAAGTGACGCAAAACTAATAAGGGCAGAGTTTAGGCAAAACAATAAATTAGGGGAAGGATATTTTTATATAGTAACTGCAGATGTTTTTGGTTTGGGTTATGGAATGATGTTTACCGGTATTACTGCTCCCAAAGGTCTGCTTGATTTAATTGTTCCTTCACTGCTGCAGAGTCTTAAGTCTTTTACAGTAAGTCCTGAATATGTTGATGCCTGCATAAAGGCTCAGAATAATGCAGCTGCCGGAGCACTGGAAGCAGGCAGGATATTGGACCGGAGCTCTGACTCTATAATGGAGGTATGGGAAAACAAGCTTGAATCAGAACAGAGAATGTCTGAAAAGCAAAGTGACGCTATGCTGGGGTACAGCAGATTGTATAACCCACAAACAGATGAAGTCTATGAGATTACTCCGGAGTTTTATGAATATTATCAAAATCACAGCAACGAATTTGAACTTAATTATTTGCAGGAAATGCCTGATGACAAATGGAGTTATGCTCCTTTAAACGGAGCACAGTATATCAAATAGAAACACTGCACTTTAACTTTTTTCAAACTGGCTCTGCCGCTCTTCCATCTCTTCCCAGATATTTGTTGGTACCATTTCTCTTAAATAATTTGAAGCTGCAACAACTTTTTTTCTATCTTCTGATTTTATCTCTAAATCATCTGGTATCTTATCATACTTCCTGCCATTGGCTATAATTGTAATATAACTGCTGCTTCCGCCTTCTGCTACTTCATCAGTTGTTTTCCATCTCCTCTTAAATAAATCGTTTTCTATAAGCAGCTGATAAAGATGGTCCACCTGATCCTGAGAAACTTCAAAACTTACCTCCCAGACATCCGGAGAAAGCGGTTCCCACGATGTACCTGGATAGCCCGGCTGATATTCAAATAACCCCTGCAAACCCGGGCCTACAGTTATTTGGTAGTAATATTGATATTCTGGTGGAAGCGTGCCTGTATTCCAGTAGAACTTAACGGTTAAATCTTCAGGACATTCTTTTGCTGGTTCCGGGTAACACGACATGCAGCCTATCATTACTGCAAAAATTATTACTGCAGCAGATATAATCAGAATTATTTTTTTTATACTCATATCTTAAACTCCATAAAATGTTTTTTTATAAAAAAGACAGAATAAAAATCATATTGTAAAATCACATACTACTACAGATCTTGGACTAATTTTTTTCTTTTCTAATATAGTTAATATCCTATTTTATATTAATCATTTTTAAATTACTATCTTTTGAGTTGTCCTATTGCGTCAGCTAAAAAAGTATCTGAAAGCCTCTTGGATACTTAATATGCTCCGCAGCACTTATTGTATTTCTTGCCACTCCCGCAGGGACAGAGACCATTGCGGCCGACTTTGGGAATGATCTTTATACCAGTTTGTTCCATTAGCCAATCAATGACACCGGATACTTTCTACAGGATTTTTCATATCTCCAGGCATAACAATAGCCTTCATCTTCGCCACCCATTGTAATCCTATATGGCAATCCCTCTTGAACAGCCTCTTTACCAATTAAATAATCAGATATATTAAAACACTATTTGATTTCATATATAATTAATTCAGCAAAACTTACTTCATCAAAGTTTTTTTCTTTATATTGAATTACTTCAGAATCATCAGATAGCTTTCCAATTATTGAAAAATTCTCATTATTGTATACAAACTCTGCAACTGGGCCCCCATTAAAGCTGAACCTATAATCATCTTTAATAATTTGTTCAAATCTTGATGCTTCCTGCCATAATTTCATTATTAAAAATGATAAACCCTTATTACTAATAATGTATTCCCAGTCCTTGGGATGCTCTTTATAAGCTTTTTTCAGATATAACTCTAAATATGACATTTGTTTTAGTAGGCTATACCTTGTATCGTTGCAGCTGTTTTCAGGAACCATTTCCTCCAGAGCAAGCATTGTTTCAGTACCCTTTGTATAAGCATTTATTTCATCCAGAATCACCATAAAATCTATTTCGCTTTTTCCAAGACCCGGACTTAAATAAGTTAAGTCAGTATCATCTGGATTAGACATATCCTTGTATAATTCTGTTTTTTCAAAAAGTTCTCTATCTTTTTTTATAAATACTCCAAAATTCCCCATTAGATAGAAATAACCTTCTTCATTAATATCAAATAAATTTCTATATAGGCAGCCCAAATGAGTATATTCATGTACCAGCATGTTTAACGATGTAGTATCGCCACCAAATATATCGGATTCAAACAGATCACCAGATCCCAGGTCTGCTGACAACTCACTGAAAATAAGGTTTAGAAAGGAAAAATTATCTAGAGGTGCAGTTTTAATAACAATAAAAAAACCTTTTGGATAAAAGTTTTTTAGGTTTTTTATGTCTTCGATTACTTCTTCAAGGTTTTCTCCATTATAATTTTCCTTAAGATTTTCATAAAATTTTTCTTCCTCTTCAGAAGAAATATAGTAACCTGTCGTGTCAGAAAGCTCTTCTTTTATGTCGCTATATTTATCACCCTTATCGTTTTCTTGATTATCTTCAATATTTTCTTGATTATCTTCAATAGTGTTATAGTATTCTTTTAATAGGCCGCAGCATGAAGAAGAGCTGAATAATATTAAAACCAGCACCATTATAATAGACAATATTTTTAAAATATCATTAAATCTATTGTTATTTTTATTCATATCATTACTCTCTATTGTATTTAATATTAATTAATAACATATATTAAATATATCTTCAAGTATCCGCTCCAGGAAATGAACTTTCTTCAAACTGGCTCTGCCGCTTTTCCATCTCTTCCCAGATATCTGCTGGTACTATTTCTCTTAAATAATTTGAAATCCGGATAACATGACATACAGCCTATCATTACTGCAAAAACCATTACTGCTGCTAAAGTGCTTGCCCCATATTTTAATTTCATAATAATCTTCCAATACTATTTTTTTCTTATTTTTAAAATCCTTTTAGTTTTCCATTTTGATAAAAATAAAATAATACCTATAATAGAAATAGAAAAAAACATGAAGAGCAAAAAAATAAATAAAAGGCCAATATCAATTACCCTGGTGGCTATTCCTGTAATAACCTTTACAGTAATACTGGTTATGAGCTTTTTTATAAAAACCAGTTTTAACTGGCTCCTTCCTCTTAATTTACTAACCTTCTCAATCATATTTATGATTATTTCTATAGTACTTATACTTGTAAACTTAGAAAAAAACAGAAAAAGGACTGTGGCTTTTATAATTTCTTCTGTATCCTTTTTTGCTTTAATGATAGTTTCTATATTCTTGCTTGTACTTTATACGCTATCCGCTGCTAAAGTAGATTACGAACCTGCTGAAGAAATTATGGGATATTACGTAAAAACATTTGATACTCCAGGGGAAGCCAGTAACATTTTTGTTGAAAAAAACTATGGATATATTGCTGATGGGGGCAGCGGCCTTCAGATAATAGATGTATCTCCCATAGAAGATGCTTACGTAGTAGGAAGCTGTGATACAGATGGCAAAGCAAGTGATATTTTTGTGCAAAATAATTTCGCGTATATAGCAGATTGGGATGGCGGCCTTAAAATAATAGATATATCCGATAAAGAGAATCCATATATAATTGGAAGTTATTGTATTCCAGGATTGCGTTTTACCAGTATATCTGTTGAAAAAGACAACGTTTATGTTACATACCGAAAGTTTGATGAAGACTGCAACCTTACAGAAAGCGGCATTCAGATAATAGATGCCAGCAGTAAAGAAAAACCATTTTTAGCAGCAGAATACGTTACCGCCAGCCGGTCTGAAAAAATTGCAGTATTTGCAAGTTATGCATTTGTAATATGTAATAACGACAAAAATTATAAGTCTATAGAATCAGAACTACAGATTATAGATATAAGCATTCCAGAAAAGCCAAATGTTGTGGGAAGATGCAGTATAGATGGCTATACTTTTAATCTTTTTATATCAGAAGATTGTGCCTATACAGCGTCAGAAAATGGTCTATACATAATAGATATATCTGATAAGAAGAAACCAGCAATTGCTGGTAAATTTTTATCTTATGCTGCTGCAGATATATTTGCAGAAGATGATATTGCTTATATTATTTATTTCCCGCCGGCAGGTAGTGATGAAAATATTGTGCATGTGGTTAATGTATTTCTTAAGGGGGACCCGGAGTTTATGAAAAGCCTGGCCTATCCAATCGGTAGCAATACTAATATTTTTATAGAAGGTAACTATATATACATTACAGATGATGATGTTCAAATACTTGAAAAATAGAGGGGAAACTTTAATATTGCCAGGAAAAAGAACAAACAATAGGATAGAAATTAGATACTTGCCTGCGAAAGAATAGGACTTACTTTGAAAGAATTTATTGAAATCGCTCTTATTTCAATGCAAGAAATAAATAAAGACCTCGGCCTGTAAATTCAACCAAAATAGGTTGTATTCATCCTAACTAGATATATAATATATGTGAGGTGATTTTTATGTTAGTTAATACAAAAGACTTAATTTCATTGACAGAAGCTAACCAAAACTTTTCCAAAGTCGCACGAACAGTTGATGAAAAGGGTTCGGTTATAATTATGAAAAACAATACCCCGCATTATATAGTTATTGATTTTAAGAAACTTGAGGATCTGCAGATTTCTGCAAATGAACGTATAGAATCTATAGCCTCACGCATACTTAAAGATAATCTCGAAGCCTTCAAGGAATTGGCCAGATGATCAAGCTTGATATTAATGATATCAAATTGAACTTTTCTCAATCTGAACTGGTTGAGCTGGGTATGAAGATAGCTGAAGGAAAAGTAGGCTCGCAACACATAAAAAAATGGATCATCAAACATAAGAAATAATTTATTATGCTAAAAGATTTAATTTAATTAATATATAAGTTGTATTGTGAGCTCACTAATTCTTATTAATCCGCACAAGAGATAAAATTCTATTCATTATATGCCTATTATTTATCTTATTTATGGTTAGAAACTTGGGGTTCAAATAAGCTCATATTTTTTCTTCAATTACAACTATAGTATCTTCTGCAATATCAATTAGCTTGTCTAAATTCGCTGATGGTTTTAATGGGTACCTGTAAAACTTTTGGCAGGTTTTTAGAGAAGTCCCAGATTCTGCCATAAGTTCAATAAAATTAGATGCAAAGGATTTCATTTCGTACTTGGTAGGTCTTGACTTCTTTACAGCAGTAATTAATTTTCTTACTTTTCTAATACCATCTATATCTAGTACTTTATAAAAAAAGTTTTTATTAAAATTCCAATCAGTGACTTTAAGATTATTAGAATTCTGTAGAGCTATTTTACTGCCTTACAGTTTTTAGTTAAGATTAAATTTAGTCTGATATGAGCGGTATTATTATGAAATAACCATAGAATATTTTCAACTTCCTCAACAAAATTAAACTGTAAATCTCTTTCAATTTATTATTTGATAAAGCATCTTTTATAATTATTTTTTTATTATTTTCCAATAATGATATGTCAATTTCATGTAACCCTGAATCTAAATCTAATATACACCTCTCATCAAAACAATACTCACCCTTTTCAAAAATTGTAAAAGAATTGTTTTTTCTATATCCATTTTTTCTATAATGTTTAAATTTTGTAGTAGTAGTAAATAAATAAGCAAATTGTGGTTTAATTAAAAAGTGAGATTTACCAAGATATATAAATAATCTCGATTTGACCTCTCCGTTAATCTGGTAAGGGAAATCCAACCATAAAAATACCGTTCCTACTTGCACGAACTGATTTCTTTCAATCCCTTATATGTTAGAAAATTTTCTTCTTGAATTGATAATTCATTATCAGATTTATTATTAAGATTTTCAAACATATCATTATAGTTAATCAAACTATTTGGTTTATTATTCCAAGCAATTTCCCAAGCTTTTATTTTATGGCTATCATCATTAATTTTTTTACAAATTACTCTTTGCGTTACACCACTAATACTATACTTATCTAATAACTTATTCATTAAGTCTACTTCATATTTTGAAAAATAATCAAGGTTTGCTTCTTTTTTACTAACTACAACAATAGCATTAGTAAAAGATCTAAAAAACTGGAAACAATCTGTATCGGCAAATTCCTTTAAGTTATTATAAATTTCCGGTGGAACAGGACCTCTTTCTAATGCCTTATACTCCAATTCCAATGAAGGTTTACCTGTTTCTTTCAAACTCATAAAATCTAAAAAAGCTAAAAACTTATACAATATTGTTTGAGATAGATATTTTCCTGTTCTCTTAAAATGTTCAAATGCAAAATAGCATATAGCATTTTTAATTTTTTCGCCTCTATATGCAATCATTGATTTCCTCCCATAAATTTAAGAAGACTGTTAACTACAATCTTCTTAAATTGTTTTTTATTTATATAGTCATGACTATTTATTAGTCATTATAAAATAAAACTAAATATATTATATGCAATTTATAAAACAGTTGTCAATTTGTTAAACACTTTAATATTCTGCTTCTTGTAAAATTATTACTTAAATTTTATACTTTACTAAATATTTTTATTCTTTGTAAAAACTTAAACAATAGGATAGAAATTAGTTAAAGGTTATTTTTGCATATAGCTTTGAATATGATATAAGTTTTAAATAATATGGATAGAGAAGAAGCATTTGATTTAGTTAAAAAATACCTAAAAAATAAGAATTTAATAAAGCACTGCCTTGCTGTTGAAGCTATAATGAAAGGAATTGCAAAAGAATTAAATAAAGCTAAAAGCAGAAGTGAAGATAAGAAATTATTTGATGAAAAAAAATGGGCAATTGCCGGACTTGTGCATGATATTGATTATGAAAGCACTGCCAAAGACCCTGAAAATCATTCTCTGGTAAGTGCAGAAATATTGAAAAAAAACAATTTTGGAGAAGATATTATTTATGCCGTAAAAGCTCATAACAGCATCCATAACCTTCCTTTACAAAGTAAACTTGACATAGCTCTATTTGCAGCAGATCCATTATCAGGCCTACTGGTAGCATCAGCGCTTATAAAACCTGAAAAGAAAATAAAAGCAATTGATACTCAATTT
>JAUWCR010000132.1 GCA_030609215.1 Actinomycetes bacterium
GATTTTTTATTTCAACTTTTCCAATTTTAAATAAATAATCTGATTTTTTGTAATCAATTATACTTATTTCTTTATCATTGGATAAATCCAGCTGCTTTTCTTGTAAATTTGAGGATGGGTATGACTTAATATATTCCACAAGATAATCACGGATTAATTTCTTTAGTTTATTTATAATGCTGTTTAATTTGAACTCTTCCACATCTCTACTAAGAATATTTATTTTATAATAGTTTTTATTTCATTTATATAATGCAGGTGTCAAAAAAAATTTAAAAGATTGTGGTCTATTTATTTTTATCAATCAGTATCTTTAAACCTTTTAAGGTTAAATCAGGATCATGGATCTCGATCCACTTGCTTTTGCCAACCATTAATGTTGCAAGTCCGCCAGTTGCAATAACCTTAGGCTTGTAGTTATTATCCTTTTTTCTTTCTTCTTTTATTATTTTATCAATAATATAATCAACCTGGCCTAAAAATCCATGCAGTATTCCAGAACGTATGCAATCATATGTATTTTTACCTATTACTGTCGGTGTCCAGCTTAAATCAACCTTTGAAAGTTTGGCAGCACATTCAAAAAGAGCCTCTGAGGAGATTTCTATTCCAGGAGCAATTACTCCACCGATATATTCTCCTTTTGATGATAATATATCAAAAGTAGTAGCTGTCCCAAAATCTACAACTACAGCTGGACATTTATAAATTTCCTTAGCAGCTACAGAATTTGCTATTCTATCAGCTCCTATCTCTTTTGGGTAGTCATATAATATTTTAAGGCTAGTCTTTATGTTGCTATTTACTATAAAAGGTGCACAGTTAAAATATTTCCTGCTCATTTTTTTAATCTCATCAAGTATCCTGGGAACTACACATGAAACAGCTATTTCGCTTACATCCTTTGGATCAAATTCTGAATTTTTTAAAAAACTAAACACAGAAGCTGCTATCTCATCTGAGGTTTCATACTTTGGGGTAACCATTCTCCAGGATGAGAGTATGTTATCTTTTTTAAACAGTCCTATCACTGTTTGTGTATTGCCTATATCTATTGCTAGTAACATTTTTTACTCCTCCCCACACTCAGCATCTTTTTCTGTCAATATATCAATTCCATGAGGCAGCGGTCTATATATTAGCTCCAGGCTGTCTTTCACTCCTTTTATGCTGCCGGGAAGATTTATTATAAGTGTTTTTTTTCTTATCCCGCTTACCGCCCTTGAAAGTATGGCCCTTGGTGTTTTTTTCTGGCCTTCAACCCTAATAATTTCACTAAAACCAGGGGCATTTCTCTCAATAACCTCAATTGTTGCTTCAGGTGTTATATCACGGGGAGAAAAGCCGGTACCGCCTGAAGTAATAACAAGATTTGCTCTGCCATTATCACAGATATCCAATAACTTCTCTTTTATCATATCTATCTCGTCTGGGACAATAGTATAATCAGAAACTTCCCAGCCTTTCTCTTTAAAAAAACTAACTATATATTTTCCGCTTCTATCTTCTCTTTCACCCCTATAGCCTTTATCACTTACTGTAATTACTGCTACTTTTAGCATCTTTTTATCCTTCATCTATCATTTATTATTATTTAAAAATATTTTATTTTTTTTGTATAAAAATAGAATCTCCTGTTTTTATTTTTCCTGGTTTTAAAACCCTGCAGAATATCCCTTCCTCAGGCATAATGCAATAACCAGCAATGTAATATATCTCACATGGTTTTGGACACTCTTTCCCAATCTGTGTTACTTCTAAGATAACTTTATCTCCAATACCTATAACCTCGCCTATCTTTAGTTTCTTTAGCTCTATTCCCTCAGTTGTTATATTTTCAGCAAAATCACCGGGGCTGGTGTTTACCCCTTTTTTATTTATATCTTTTATACTCTCATAAGAAAGAAGGCTTATCTGGCGATGCCCCTTGCTACTATGCCCATCCCCTTTTATGCCATACTCATCTATTAAAGCCTCTTTAACTGGAGTCTTTTTTACTCCCCTATTCCTATTTATGTTTATAGAAAATATTTTTCCCATTTATATGATTCTCCAATCTTTTTACTTTAAATAATCAGACTTTCCGCCAGTCTTACTTACAAGCTCAATTCCGCCAATAAGCATATCCTTTGAAATAGCTTTGCACATATCATAAATAGTAAGCAAACTAATGCTTACAGCAGTTAGGGCTTCCATTTCCACGCCTGTCCTGTCATATCCTTTGACTACTGATGCTGCCTCTACTTTCTTTTCTTTCTCTAATATTTTAAATTTTATATCAACATTAGTAATCTTTATCTGATGGCATAGAGGAATCAGCTCCCAATTTTTTTTAGCTGCATTTATTCCTGCAATCTTAGCAGCTGCAAAAACATCCCCTTTTTGAATTTTACTTTCCCTTATTTTTTTTATTATCTCTCTTCCTAAAATAATATAGCCTATAGCTTCGGCAGTCCTAAAAGAATGTCTCTTATCGGAAACATCAACCATTCTAACTTTTCCATTATCATCTATGTGAGTAAATTCTTTTGATTTCTCCATCTCCCTACAATCACCCTCCAATCTGATTCATGTAATCAGGTATTTTAGTACTATTGCGATTATTTAATTTAGCACAGTGTATCCTGCTTTCAGGTTTTGTTTTTACAAATTTTATCAACTCTCTTTTTATAATACTATCAGAAACACCACTCCTTATTTTTGCTTTAATATTAAATTCGTCATCTGAAAATAGGCACAACCTAACAGTTCCTTTTGGTGTAAGCCTTATCCTATTACAATATCTGCAATAATCTTTATTGTTTATAATAAAGCCAACACTGCCTTCGCTGCCCGCTAGCTTATAATAAAAAGCCGGTCCATAGCCAATAGATTCTTCCATTTTACAGTAACTTCCAATTTTTTTCATAATTGAAAGAATTTTAGAAATAGTAATAATTGCTCCATTGCCAGTTGTCCTTATTCTTCCACATTCTATATCATCTAAAACAATGGTTGGCATCATTTCAATAAATCTAATGCTGACAGGCTTTTCAATAGAAAATTTAATAAACTGGCTAATATCATCTTCGTCTAAAAAATTTGTTAGAACAGTATTTATCTTAACAGGATTTATTCCAATTTTTATTGCATTTGATATTGAAGACATGACCTGTTTCATATCTCCGCCTCCCGTAATCATCCTATATTTATGTGGATTTAAACTATCCAAACTTATATTTATTCTTTTTACTCCTAAATCATATAATTGCATCAGATATTTATTCAATAATACTCCATTAGTAGTCAATGAAATATCTTCTATTCCTTTGATTTCAGTGATGCTTTTTATCAAGGCTAGAACATTTTCTCTAATAAGAGGTTCTCCACCTGTAATTCTTACTTTTTTTATTCCAAGCTCTGTAAATATTTTTACAACCCTTTTAATTTCTTCAAAAGTCAGCAGCTCCCCTCTATTAATTAATTTAATGCCCTTTTTGGGCATACAATAAAAACACCTTAAATTGCATCTATCGGTAACTGAGAGTCTTAAATAATCTATCTTCCTATTAAAATTATCAATTAACATAGCTGAATATCTTTTATTTTATAAACAAATGAACTGAAGTTGCTTTAACAGCAGCAGCTACCCTCTTGCCAGTTCCAAGACCCAGCCTTTCTACTGAATTCTGAGTTATAAATGAAACTAGCTTAAATCCACAATCAATTTCAATTTTTTTAAATATACCAATATCTCTAATATCGCTTACTACACCATGAAATAAATTTAGGGCTGACGATTTCCCCTGAGGCAAATCAACATCATATAAAACCACATCCTCGGGCCTGATTGCTGTCATAACTTTACAGCCCTTTCTGACCTCACTCGCTGCAAATATTTCTAAAAACTTTCCGGATTTCTTATTATTTTTTACTCTTACCCTGCAAACACCATTTCTACTTTCTAAAACTATACCATTAATTATTGTCTCAACACCAACAAATTTAGCTACAAACTCATTTACTGGTCTCCTGAAGACCTCTTCTTTACTGCCAAATTGTTCTATCCTGCCATTATTTATTACTGCAATTTCGTCTGCAAGAATCATAGCTTCATTTCTATCATGAGTTACATAAATTATAGCTTTGCCAAAGCTTTTCAGTACTTCAAATAAATCTATTCTTAAACTTTCCCTTGATTGTTGATCAATATTTGCCAGAGGTTCATCCAGAAGAAGCAGTTTAGGATCCATAACTAAAGCTCTAGCCAGAGATACCCTTTGTTTTTCTCCCCCTGAGAGATCCTTTATACTTCTATTTAAGAGGCTTTCTAACCTTAACTTACTAATTAAATAATCATACTGTTTATTTACTTTGCAAAATTTTATTTTCCTAATTTTAACACCCATTAAAATATTGGCATAAACAGATGTATTAAATAGTAAAGGTTCCTGAAATACTACTGCCATTTTTTTTCTTACTTCAGATTGATTTACTTTACTATTTAAAACTTCTTTCCCATCAAAAAATATATAGCCTCTATCCGGCTTCTCAAGTAGATTTACCAGCCTTATTAATGTAGATTTTCCAGAACCATTAGGTCCAATTATTGTAAGTATCCTGTTACTTTTAGAACACAGATACTTTATATTTAGACAAAATTTATCATTATATTTCTTCTCTAAATTCTTAATTTCTAAGACCTTTTCAGCCAAGTCCCACCCTCTTTTTGTTGAATTAATGTTAAAA
>JAUWCR010000030.1 GCA_030609215.1 Actinomycetes bacterium
ACTTCAAAATTTACTTATTACAGCCTGGACGAGAGTAGTATAGTAAATGTTTTAATCAAGGGTTTGGATGAATCAAAAATAGAGGTAATTATTATTTATTGGGAACTTAAATGAATAAAATTAAAAAAATAAGTTTTAGTGAAGCAGTATTGCAACTTGAAGAAATAGTAAAAGAACTTGAAGATAAAAACATGACTTTAGAATCTTCTATAGAAAAATTTGAACTGGGTGTCAAAGTTTCTTCTCATTGCTTGGATAAGCTTGATGAAGCTGAAAAAAAGATAGAACAATTAACACGTTCAGGTAGTGAAAAAGCCAACCAATAATTATAAAAATAATATAAATAACAGTAAAAGACAACTCAACTACCGAAACCTACAGGATTAAGGTTAACTATTAGAGGCTATCTCTGAAGCTACCACAGGTAAATGACCTGGAACGTTAAAATTACTCAGTAATCTTTATCATAATGTTGGTTATATTATTTGAATTAATCAGGATAAATTCTTACACTTTTTAAAAATTACCCCTTTGTATCTACAATAATACTACAACATCTATAAATAAAATTATAAAAAATATTTTAAAAAAAGTTTACAAATATATAAAAATATGCTATTGTTTTGGAGAAAAGTGGGGAAAAGTGGTGGAAAATGATATAGTTTTCCCTTATAATTAGTTAAAAAGTGGTTTATTAATTAAAAAATGGTTAATTAAAATAAAATGTTTTTAGGAGAATATCATAGAGGAATAGATAATAAGGGAAGAATATTCATTCCCTCGAAATTTAGAGAAGGTTTGATAGCCGGCATAATTATTGCAAAGGGATTTGATGAAAGATGCCTTTTTTTGTTTTCAAAAGAAAATTGGGAGAGATTGCAAAATAAAATATTATCCGGTCCTATAACTAAGAGAAACACCCAGATATTTTCAAGATGGTTCTTTTCATCTGCCAGTATGGAAAACATGGATCAACAGGGAAGAGTAAAAATTCCTAAGAGTCTGGTTGATTATGCCGGCTTAGATAAAGATATTGTCTTGGTTGGTGTTTCTGATAGAGCTGAAATATGGTCTAAAGAAATGTGGGGAAAATATTATAGTCAGGCAGACTCTCAATTTACAGGAAAAGAAAATACTTTTGAAGAATTAGGATTTTAAAAAATAAATGAATTATGAAGAGATTCATAAACCTGTTTTATTAAAGGAGGTTTTATATTATTTAAATTTAAAAAAAGGAGATATTGTTTTTGAGGGGACTCTTGGCGGTGCGGGCCATACTGTAGAAATAATTGAAGCCATTGCCCCCACAGGCAAAATAATTGGAGTTGATCTTGATAGCAAGGCCATCAGCACCGCCACCATAAGACTAAAGAAATTTTTGAGTAATTTGTTTTTGATTAATGATTGTTTTGCAAATATTAGCGGTATTTTAAGGGGATTAAATATAGGAAGTATAAATGGGTTTTTTCTTGATCTGGGATTGTCCTCTATCCAGATTGAAAATTCAGGGAGAGGATTTAGCTATATGAGAAATGAGAAACTGGATATGAGATTTGATCCGAGGAGCGAATTAGATGCATGTGATGTAGTAAATAATTATACTGAAAAAAAATTAAAAGAGATTATTTACAAGTATGGCGAAGAGAGGTGGTCATCTAGAATATCTAAAAATATAGTAAGTCATAGAAGCTTAAAGAAAATAACTCATACGGGTGAGTTAGTAGAAATTATTAAAGAATCTATACCTGCACAATATAGATCAATAAGGAAAGGGCATCCGGCTAAAAGAGTATTCCAGGCATTAAGAATTGAAGTGAATAGGGAACTAGACAATCTGGATAAAGCACTTGAAGATGGGTTTGAATTATTAAAAAGCTGCGGGAGGATGGTGATAATTTCTTATCATTCTTTAGAGGATAGGATAGTTAAAAGAAAGTTCAGGAAATTTTCAGGCAGGTGTATATGTCCCTCAGATTTTCCGGTATGTAAATGTGGGGCAGAGAAAAAAGCTAAAATTATAACAAAAAAAGTAGTAAAACCGTCACTTGATGAAATTAGAGAAAATCCTCGTTCCCGCAGCGCAAGGCTTAGAGTTCTGGAAAAGTTATAGTTTTAGAAGAAGAAAACATAAAATAATACAGGATATTTGGGTTAATTTGTTTGTTGTTTGGTTATTAATGGTAATTGCTAATAAATTATGGGTAAAATGATGGGTTTAAGACTAGCAGAAAAAGAAGAATTAAATATAAAAAGATCATATCCTTTGCTGTATTTGGTAAAGAACGATAGTAGGAGCTGTAAAAGTATAAGGCTGCAGACAAGTAATGGTATATTCTTTGTATTTATTGTAGCAATTATTTTTTTATGCCTGGGAATTCTTTTAAATTTTGGCTTAAGGGTACAAAATATAAATTATCAGAAAAAGATATATGAAACTAATGAAATGATTTCTATTGAAGAAGAAAGAGCTGACAGACTTCTTTTAAAGGTATCTGAACTGAAAAGCCCTTTTAGAATAATTAATACTGCTGGGGATGAACTTGGTATGGAAATTTCAGATAAAATGGAAATTATTAAAATATCAAGTAGTAATTTAAGTAATAATGAAAAAATATATGATTATATTGTAAAAAATCCTACTTCGGTAGTGGAAAATTATGATAATTTTTTAGGAACTATTTATAACATAAGAAATATTATTATGGTTGTATCGGAGAGCGTGTTAACGTTTTTCATACCTTAATTATAAATATACTAACTAAGTAAATGATTAGGGAAAATAATAATAAAATAAACAGGAAAAGAATTTATTTCCTGTTTATTTTATTTATACTGGCATTTATAGTAATTATATATAAATTAATTTCTATACAGTATACATATTCATCTAAATACAGGGAGGATGCAGAATTCCAGCATATGGATGAGTTTGTAATAAATTCTAAAAGAGGGAAAATATTAGATAGAAATGGGGTTGAATTAGCAGTCAGCCTTGTGGAAAAGACAGTATATGCAAATCCGAAATTTATAATAAGTCCAGAATATGAGGCTAAAGCACTATCAGGAATACTGGATTTGGATAAAGATATAATAAAGGAAAAGCTGGAAAATGAAGAGTTAGGTTTTGTTTATATACAGAGAAAAATTAGTACTGAACAGGCAGAACTTATCAATGAACTTAATTTACCAGGTATTTATATTCAAAATGAGTCTAAAAGATATTACCCACAGAATGATTTAGCGGCTTCAATTATTGGTTTTACTGGAATAGATAATAATGGATTAAGCGGGATAGAATTACAGTATGAGAAATTTCTTAGAGGGGTTGATGGAAAATTTATTATTGAAAAGGATGTATTTGGAAACATAATACCAGGCAGTAAAAATAATTATATTGAGCCTGTCAATGGTGAAGATGTTGTTCTTACAATTGACTCTCAAATTCAATACATTGCTCAGGAAAAATTAAAGGAGGCAGTAGCTGATTATAATGCTTTAAGGGCAATTGCCGTGGTTATGAATCCAGTTAATGGAGAGGTATATGCTCTAGCTAGTTATCCTGGATTTGATTTAAATAATTATCAGGATTATGATCCACAGTTATATAAAACTACTGGAATATCCTATACATACGAGCCTGGTTCCACATTTAAAATAATTAATATAGCATCTGCTCTTGAGAATAATTGTGTAGGAAGCAATCAGATATTCTATTTACGTCCTTCCATTCTGGTTGGAGATAGAGTAATAAAAGAAATATTCAGGACTTATAATATCGAGTATTCAACAGAAGAGATTTTAAAATATTCCAGTAATATCGGGGCAGTTACTGTTGCTTTAAGTATGGGGAAGGAATTATTCTGGGAAAGTATTAGAGAATTTGGTTTTGGGGAGCAAACTGGAATCGATCTTCCGGGTGAGGAAGCAGGCCTATTTTCTGATTACAAAGTATGGCCCGAGTCCACAATAGGCGCACTGGCTATAGGTCAAAATATTTCGGTTACACCATTACAGCTTTTAAGGGCAGCTTGTGTTATTGCAAATGACGGCTATCTGGTAAATCCTAATGTTGTATATGAGATAAGGCAGCAAAATGATAGTATAGAATTTCTCCAATTTAGTGAAAAAGTTAGAATTATAAGTGAAGAAACAGCAAACGAGGTGAAATACATGATGCTGTCAGTTGTAGAAGAAGGAACAGGGAAGCGTGCTCAGATAGAAAATGTACAAGTTTGTGGGAAAACTGGAACTGCTGAAAAGGTGAATGAAAATGGGGTAGGTTACAGCGAGGGTAGATCTATAACTTCTTTTATCGGGTTTGCTCCTTATGAGAATCCAAAAATTGCTATAATTGTAGTTGTTGATGAACCACATGGAAAGAAAAATGAGGTCTGGGGCGGCACAGTTGCAGCGCCTATTTTTAAAGATATTATGAATTTTTCTTTAAAAAGATTAAAAATTCTTTAAATATAATATTGCTTTAATTAATTTATGATTTTGATTTTTAGTGAAAAGAAATCTATTATTGAGTTGGGATAAATTTTTTTATATTTTAGATTAGGGAAATGAAACTTAAAGAATTACTAAAAGGTATAAGGGTAAAAAAAATCACTGGTCCTATTGAACTGGATGTAAAAGGCATTACCATTAATTCCAGAGAGAAAATACCCAGTACAGTATTTGTATCTATTGCAGGGCTTAAAAAAGATGGACATGATTTTGCAGAAGAGGCTATAAAAAATGGTTCAGTTGCTGTGTTTGTTCAGAAGGTACTGGATCTTCCTGATTGCATACCTCAAATAGTAGTTGATAATTGCAGAGAAGTACTTCCAATTTTATGTAGAAATTTTTATAGATATCCCAGTGGATACTTTGAGTTAGTTGGGGTAACAGGAACGAATGGCAAAACCACAACGTGCTTTTTGATTAATTCTATTTTAAATAGTGCAGGATTAAAGACTTCTATAATTACAACTGTTCAATCTGCTATAGATGATAAATTAATGAAATTTGATAGAACAACTCCTGAGTCTATTGATCTTAATAGATTTTTTGATAAAAGCAGGAGTGAGAATATAGATAGTGCATGCATGGAGGTATCTTCTCATTCTGTAGATTTGCATAGAGTAGATTATTTAAAATTTGATTATTTTGTATTTACAAATCTATCTCAAGATCATCTAGATTACCATAAGAATATGGAAAGATATTTTAGTGTAAAAAAGAAACTATTTTTAAAAGAAAATAGAGATATATATGGGGGGAAATGCGCTATTATTAATATTGATGATAGTTATGGAGTGAATATAAAAAAATGTACAGATCTGAATGTAATTTCTTTTTCACTTAAAGACAGGAAAGCAGATATCATAGCAAGTAATATTAAAAATTCCTTATCAGGAATTGAAATGAATATAAATTATTATAAAGATCAGCAAATTAAAATATATTCTCCTTTGTGTGGATATTTTAATATTTATAATATTCTTGCAGCTATTGGTGTTTGTATAGGTATGGGCATAGAAATAGGTTATATAAAGGAAGGTATAAAAAAAATGTCGGGGGTAAAAGGGAGATTTGAAAAAATTGATTTAGATAAAAATATAAGGGTGATTGTTGATTATGCTCATACGCCGGATGGGCTGGAAAATGTTTTAATAACTGCAAGAACCCTCTTGCAATCAGGTAATAAACTAGTATCTGTTTTCGGATGTGGTGGGGATAGAGACAGGTTTAAAAGAAAGGTTATGGGGAGGATTTCTTCAGAATTTGCTGATTTTACAATAATTACTTCTGATAATCCAAGAACCGAAGATCCTCGAACCATTATAAGTATGATTGAGAAAGGGTTTGCAGGTAAACAAAGTAAAAAATATATAAAAGAAATTGATAGGAAAAAAGCAATAGTTACTGCTTTGGATATGGCAGAAGAAAATGACATAGTTTTAATAGCAGGTAAGGGTCATGAAGATTATCAGGATTTCAAAGACCGTAGGATACATTTTAGTGACCAGGAAGTAGTTAGGCAGTGGGGTAATAAATGAAAATAGGTGAAAAAATTAGTATCAGAGAAATATTATTATGGACAAAATCAGAAATAATATCAGGTGATACTGATCAAAATATCAGGTTGATATCCACAGATTCAAGAACAATTAAAAAGGGGCAATTTTTTATTCCCCTGGTGGGGGAAAATTATGATGGCCATGATTTCATTTTGCAGGCTTTGCATAAAGGAGCCTTAGGTTTTGTTTACGAATCAAAGCATAAAAATAAGTTAGGCGAGTGGAAGGATGCTGCAGGACGCAGGATATGGGATAAACTTAAAATAATACAAACTAAGGACAACTTATTATTTTTTGAAGACATATCACGTAATTATATAAGGAAATTTAAACCAATATCAATTGGCGTTACTGGTAGTGTTGGCAAGACTACAACTAAAGATTTCCTTGTAAGCATATTAAGTAAAGTATTTAATATAAAATTTACTCCAAAAAATTACAATACTGAGATTGGTGTGTCTAAATCAGTTCTGAGCATTGATAGAAATACAGATATATTTATCGCAGAGTTAGGAATGAGAGGGAAGGGCCAAATAAAAATGTTATCTGAAATGATTAATCTGGATATAGGAGTTATTACGGCTATTGGGCCATCTCATCTTGAATTTTTTAAAAGCATGGATGAGATAGCAGGAGCTAAATCTGAAATGCAGGAAATCTTAAGATTAAAAAAAGGAGTATTGTTTTTAAATAATGATGACAATTGGACTGATTTTATAGAAAAAAAAGTAGGCTGCAGAGTTTTAAAGTTTGGAAGAAATAATGATATTGATTATAACTTTATAGAAAAAGATATGGATAATTACGGCAGGTTTACATTTGATTTATACCGGAAAAGAAATAAAATTATAGAAATATTTTTACCTGTTGCGGGATTTCATAATATTTATAATGCCTGTGCTGCAGCAGCAGTAAGTTTATATCTAAATGTAAGTTCAGAAATTATAAAAGAGGGTATTGGGAATTCAAAAGTCGAGGGTAGTAGAATGGAGATTATCACTAAAGGTGATAAAGTGATTATAAATGATTGCTATAATGCCAGCCCTCTATCTGTCAGAAAAGCTATTGATACATTAAATCTTATTTCAGAAAAAAATAATAAAAGATCTGTAGCAATATTGGGTGATATGCTGGAATTGGGTAAAGAATCCTGTAAGCTTCATCGTGAGATAGGCAGTTATTTACTGGAAAAGAATATAAAGGTGCTGATATCTTTTGGAAAATTATCTAAAAATATTTGTAATGGTTGCCAGGTTGGCAAAGACTTAAATGAGGTTAATTGTCTCTGTTATTGTTTTAATGATATGGAAGAATTATGTGGAAGTCTAAATAGTATATTAATGCCTGAAGATGTTGTATTAATAAAAGGTTCCAGAGCGAATAAAATGGAAAGAATTATGAATTTTATTTAAACGGAAGAAAATTATGAACTGGATATTTCTTTCAATAATATTTGGGAGTTTGCTATCGCTGTTATTTACTCCTTTGTTTATAAATTTTCAGAAGAAGAGGAGTATTGGGCAGAGAATTAGGATAGATGGTCCGAAATCACATTCTGTTAAAGTTGGTACACCTACAATGGGTGGATTAATTTTTATATTGTCGGCTGCAATATCGTTTGCAATTGTAAGTTTAATAAAGTATTACAGGCATGATGTTTTTAGTATAGAGGGTATATTTGTACTTTCTGTTTTTTTAATGTGCGGTCTAATAGGATTTATTGATGATTACATATCATTAAAAAGTCAGAGGTCTCTTGGACTAAGAGGGTGGGTAAAAATTATTCTTTTAATGGCTGTGTGTGTTTATTTTATATTAATTTCAAAATACGTATTAAATTTAGAAACATATTTAAGTATCCCATCAACGAATTTAGAGATAGAATTGGGCAATTGGTATTATATTATAGTAGTAATTATTATTATTTCTACTACAAATGCAGTAAATTTAACTGATGGCCTTGATGGACTTGCAGCTGGTGAATCTTCTATCGTTCTAGGTGTTTTTTGCTTTATTGCTTTTTTAGAGTGGACAATTTTTGATGTTTCTTACGGCATTGATATTGGCGTTATATGTGGAGCTACAATTGCTGCATGTATAGGGTTTTTATGGTGGAATACGGCACCAGCTGAAATTTTTATGGGAGATACAGGATCATTTGGTCTGGGAGGATTAATAGCTGCTGTAGCTATTATTTTAAAGCAGGAGATTTTACTGATTGTAGTTGGTGGATTGTTTGTGATAGAAACTCTCTCAGTTATTATTCAGGTGATATGGTATAAAGCTTCCAAGAAAAGAGTTTTTAAAATGGCTCCATTGCACCATCATTTTGAGTTAATGGGATGGGAAGAAATAAAGGTTATTATTAGATTTTGGATTATTGGTTCATTGTTTTCAGGGCTTGGTTTCTTTATGTATTATTTAAAATTTATCGATTAAAAAATGAATGATAATTTAACTGTTTTTAAAAATAAGAAAATACTGGTAATAGGTCTGGGGAAAACAGGAGTGTCTGTAATTAATAAAGTATCTCCAATTGTTTATTCTGTAACAGGCATTGATAGTGATCCAAATATAAATTTAAGCAGTAATTTTAGTATAGGCGGCAGTAAAGGGGAATCTAATGTAAAAATAATACTTGGTGAAGATATAAACCAGAAAAAAGAATTATTAAATGATATAGATTTAATAATAATTAGTCCGGGCGTTCCACCGGAAATACCCCTTATAAAGTATTCGCAAGAAATGAAAATTCCTATATGGAGTGAGGTAGAACTTGCCTGGAATATGATGACAAAGGAAGAGAGGAAAAACACAATTGCTGTTACAGGGACAAATGGAAAAACTACAGTAGTGTCTTTAATTGGAAAAATTTTACAGGATGCTGGTATGGTTGTGCAGGTTTGTGGAAATATTGGCAATCCTATAATTGACACTATTAATGATAATAGTAAATATAATATGGTCAGAGTAATAGAAGTGAGCAGTTTTCAATTAGAAAGGGTTTATAAATTTGCACCCCATATTAGTATAATTTTAAACATAACCAGTGATCATATGGATAGGCATTTAACTATTGATAATTATACAGATTTAAAATTTAAATTATTTTCCTGCATGAGCTGTGGTAACTTTGCAATTTTTAATATAGATGATGAACGGATTAGTAAAAGATTAGAGATTGAGGATTACTATAAGAAATCAAAAGTTAACGTCATCAATTATGGATTTTATTATAAAGAAGGTATCAACCTATGGTATGAAAATAATAATATTTTTTACAGAATAAAATCCAGTGAAGGAAGAATAA
>JAUWCR010000096.1 GCA_030609215.1 Actinomycetes bacterium
GGGTTCGAATCCCTCTCTCTCCGCCAATTTTCTAAGTCATAGACAAAAGCTGACAACCTAGATAAAAAAAGTTTACAAATACGTGTAATTTATACTATATTAATACGTGTAAGAATTAAATGATAAGGATTTAATGGAGACTGGTATGATAAAAAAATTAACACTAACCTTGGATAATAAAGTAATTGAATCAGCAAAGATATATGCCAAAAAAATATGAGCTTGTCAGGAATAATTGAGCTTTATTTTAAAACTCTATCCTCTGGAATTAACAATAATAAAATACCACCAATTACCAAAGAATTATCAGGAATAGCTGAGTTTACTACAACAAAATCGGACAAGGAACTTTTAGAAGAAGCATTAACTAAGAGATTTGTATGATAGAAAAATTATTTATTGACACTGATATTATTCTGGATATAGTTTTAAAAAGAGAACCCTTTTTTCCTGATTCCCAAAAGGTACTGTCTCTAATTGAAAGAAACTATTTCTCGGGTTTTACATCATCTATGATAATAGCAAATTGTTACATAAAGGATTTTGAGGATGGGGTTCAATATTTTGTTGCATTAAATAATAATATAAATAATTTTATAACAAGAAATATTTCTGATTATAAAGATTTAGATATTAATGTTCTAATCCCAAAAGATTTCTTAAATCTGGAAAGAATAAAAATAATCATTGAATCAAAATCATAACATTTTTATTTCCGGAGTCTTTTTTTAACTTGGAATTCCCTGCCCCTTGGAGAAATTAAGGCTTAAAATTGTTATAAAATTTCTTTTCAAGCAAAGGGTAAAAGATTAATAAGAAAATAGATATAATGGGTAGAATTAAAGCATAACTAATAGTGCTGATTATACCGATACTATCTGCTAGTTTTCCGAGAAAAATCATAGTTATTGATGCAGTACCAACACTTAATCCCATTACAATTGAAGATGCAAAACCAATATTACCAGGAAATATGGTCTGTGCTATTCTTGTACATATAGGTAAAGTTGAAATTAAGAAAAAACCTGATGCTATAAATAGAATAATTGATAAAAATCCAGATGTCTTAAATATAAAATATATTAAAGGAATCGATACAAGTAAAGCTGCCTGCATAATATATGTTTTATTTTTTATCTTATCAGAATAGTATCCTGCAAATAATCCACCAATTCCTCCAGCTAATCCGAAAATCAGTAATATATAACCTACATTTGTTAAGCTGATGCTGGCATAAGTGAAGTATAATGGCATAAATGTAAGTAAAAGAAGCCATACCAGATCACGGGAATATGAAGTAAAAAAAATAAAGGAAAATAAAATAAACTTTGATTTTTTTACATTTCGAAGTTTGGATATAAAATGAATTTTTCTAGTATTATTTACAGTTGCCAAAGTAGATGGAACGTATTTTAATAATATTATTGACATTATTATTCCAGGAATCATAGTTATTGGAGTAAATTTTAGTCCAAAATTTTCAACGACAAGTATAATAAAAATTGAGCCAAAAGAATATCCGATAATTCCACCTAAAGCTATAATAGAAACTCCAAAACCTTTCCGTTTACCGCCAAAATGATCTGCAATAGCAGCACTTGGGGGATGGAAAGCTGACACGCTGAGGTTTCCGAAAAAGAGTATGATTAAAATAAATAAATAATTTGGAGCAATCCCTAACATGCTTAAAAAAATTGATGCAAATAAAGGACCTGCTGTTAAAAAGTATTTTAAGCCGTATTTATCTGAAAAATACCCAAAAAATGGTTGAGTGAGGCTGTTTGATATACCATTAATTGATGTTAGAAGTGCTACTAGAAAAAGTGATAGGCCAAATTTTGCTACAAGTATTGGGATAAGGCCAATAATAAAGCTGCTATACAAATCCGTAACTCCATGACTGGTAGATGAAAGTATAATTTGTCTTCTGTCAAGTTTATTTTTTTCCATTTTTATAATATTTTAGTATTCTGGATATTTTAAAGATTTTACACTTTTAAATATAATTGGCAACAGAATTCTTATCAAGCAATGCTCTCTAATTTTTTTAGGATAATATTACTCAGCATATTACTTTTATTAGTTTTATTTTTTTTAGATTATCTTATATAATCAAAATGACCGTGCTAGGCGGGGAGCTAGCGGTGCCCTGTAACTCACAATCCGCTATAGTGAGGCTGAATTCCAGAACTTAGACTTTTGATGGTAAGGTTTGTGCTATTATAAGTGGTTATGAAGGTCGGGTCTTATGCGGCAAAGTCTTATAAACCCCGTCAGATCCGAGAGGAAGCAGCGGTAAGTAAGCAGCTTTGGGTGACATAAGGAAACCTGGCTGGAGCTAACTGTAGTGGTAACACTTGTTATTAAAATTCAAAGTCTGGTGCACGGTCATTGAATGCTTTAAAATATTATATATTGATAGAAAAAGAGTTTACAAAATGAATTATATCTCATTTTACAGAAAGTGGAGGCCTCAGACTTTTAAAGAAATAATTGGTCAGGAGTATGTGGTTCAAACATTAGAAAATGCTGTTGCCAAGAATAGACTGTCACACCTGTATATATTTTGCGGTCCCAGGGGGACAGGTAAAACATCTACAGCACGCATATTAGCCAAAGCTATAAACTGCAAAAATGGTCCTACATCAAATCCATGTAATAAATGTATTAATTGTATAAGTATTACAGAAGGCAGTAATGTAGATGTAATTGAAATAGATGCTGCTTCAAATAGGGGTATAAATGAAATAAGAGAGATTAGGGACAAAGTTAAATACCTGCCAACTTTATCAAAGAAGAAGGTTTATATTATTGATGAGGTCCATATGTTGACAACTGATGCTTCCAATGCTTTTCTTAAGGTTCTGGAAGAACCTCCTGAACATATATTATTTATAATGGCTACTACAGAACCACATAAAGTATTGCCAACAATAATGTCAAGGTGTCAGAGATTTGATTTTTATCCTATTTCTATTGAAAAAATTAATAAAAGGTTAAAGGATGTATCAGCAAAGGAAAAAATTTCTATTAGTGATGATGCTATAAGCTTAATTTCTAAATATGCTGATGGAAGTTTAAGGGATGCTGATGGAGTATTAGAGCAGTTAGCATCGTTTGGGAATAATGATATTAAAGTTGAAGATATTACTTCTCTTCTTGATATTGTAGATTTTGAGCTGCTGTTTGAAATTACAGATATTTTAATTGAAAAAAATTTAAATCAGGGTTTACTTTTTATTCATAGAATTGTTAATAGCAACCAAAATTTAAAGGTATTTGTATCTGAATTTTTAGATCATTTATACAATTTGTATGTTTTTAAAAATTTTGATAATCCATTAGAAATTTTAGATATCAGTTTAGATTTTAAAGAGAGATATATTGCACAATCCAGACAGCTCTCATCGCAAGAGATGGAATTTTATATGAATTTATTTGCTGAACTTTATAAGCAAATAAAGTGGGGTGACGGGACAAAGACTTTATTTAAATCTACGATGGTAAAGGCTATTAATTGTAAAGATATAGGTAAAAATATAGGAGATAAGGGCATAGATAATAGGATAAATATATTAGATAGTGAAATAAGGGCAATTAAGGATAAATTAGTTGTAGTTGAATCCGTAAGAATTCATAAAAAAAAGGGTGTTAGCACGGGTGAAAAAGATATTGAAGTAATTGAGGATTTAAAATCTGGCAAGATGAGTGGAAAAGAAAATATTAGTGCAGCTAATGTTATAAAAAATGACTTAATACCAGAGAAAAAGATTAAGAATATTACTGATAAAAAGAAAGTTAGGAAAGAAAAAGAAGGTGAATATGAAAATGATATAATTTTTAAAAAGTGGAATGATATTTTTTCAAAAATTAAAACAGATAATGTCCCGCTGCATGCTATGTTTAAGGAAGCTGAGAAATTTGAGGTAATTGATAATATCATATATTTTTATTTAGGTGAAAATAAGAAATGGCACAAGGATCATCTGAATAAGACAAGTAATAAAGAAATAATTTCAAAGATAATAAAGGAAGTAACAGGTAAAAAATATGGAATAAAATTTGAAATAAAAAAAAATAGCAGCAAGGGGGAATTAAATAAAGAAGGGGAGGAAGTAGATTTAAAAAATAAAGTATTAAAAATAGAAAATAATGAAAATAATTTTGATAAAAATATTAATAAAAAGAGTAAAGAAGAAACAGGAGTTAATAAAAATAAGGATGATATATTTGATTATATCGAAAAAAAGTTTGAGATAAAGGAGTAAAGAAATGAGTTTTAATTATGGAAATATGATGAAACAGGCAAAAATAATGCAGAAAAAGATGGAAGAAATTCAGGAAGAATTAAAAGAAATGAAGTTTGAAGCTTCATCAGGTGGAGGAGTAGTTAAAGTTATAGCAAATGGTGATCAGGAAATTCTTGAAGTAAAGATTAATAAAGAAATGGTAGATAAGGATGATTTAGATATGTTGGAAGATATGATTATGGTAGCATCAAATGATGCAATAAAGCAATCCAAGGAAGAGTCTAAAAACAGGATAGCAGGTTTAACGGGAGGACTCAATATACCAGGGTTTTAATAAAATATAATAGGTTATTTTTAATATTTTTTTAGAATAATTCTAAAAATGATTAAAGCAGTATAATAATTATGACAATATATATAGAAAGTGTGGAAAAATTAATAAGTGAATTCAGGAAGCTTCCAGGAATTGGACCAAAATCTGCAAAAAGGATTGTATTTTTTTTATTAAAATTTGGTGAGAAGGACATTGTAAATTTTTCTAAGTTGCTGGTAGAAATGAAAAGCAAGGTAAAATTTTGCAAATATTGTTTTAATATATCAGAGAATGAAATATGTCATATTTGTAATGATGAAAATAGAGATAAAAAGATGATATGTTTGGTTGAGGAAGTTAGTGATGTAGTAGTCATTGAGGATACTGGGGAATATAAAGGCTTATACCATGTTTTAGGAGGATTATTATCTCCTATAGAAAATATAGGTCCTGATGAAATTAAAATAAATGAACTTAAAAAAAGAGTAAAAAACAATAATATTGAAGAAATAATAATTGCATTAAGTCCAACAGTTGAGGGTGAGAGTACAGCTACTTATATTAAAAAGATACTGGAACCATTTGGAGTTAAAGTAACAAGGCTTGCAAGCGGGCTTCCTGTTGGGGGAGATTTAGAGTACGCAGATGAAATAACACTGGGAAGAGCAATTTCTGATAGAAGAGAATTTTAGAATTGTTATTTGATAATATTTTAGGAATTATAGTTTAAAGTTCTAGTTGAAGGTTGTAGATAGAGATTGTAATTTATGGTCTTTGGTTTAAATAGCAGGTTTAAGTGTAGTTTGATTTGGATTAAAAAATATTTTTTACTATGGTATAATTTACTGATTTTATATGAATTATAAGAATAATTATAAGTAATAGGCAATAAGATTTTGTTTTTAGTGAGGGAATTTTAAGTTATTAATTATAGGAAAAAAGAGTAAATTATTTTAAAAAAGGAGTTGTAATAAAATGAAAAAGATGAAAACAATGGATGGGAATACGGCAGCTGCTCATGTAGCATATGCTTTTACCGAAGTTGCTGCCATATATCCGATTACACCATCATCTTCAATGGGGGAGTATGTGGATGAATGGGCTGCACATGGAAGAAAAAACATATTTGGACAGAAAGTAAGTGTAACTGAATTGCAGTCAGAAGGAGGTGCGTCAGGTTCAGTACACGGC
>JAUWCR010000024.1 GCA_030609215.1 Actinomycetes bacterium
ATATTTTTTATATAAAATATTTTATTAATGAGTTAAAAACGTTATGATATTAAATAAACAAATGGAAGATAAATCATATAATAACAATACAAGAGTAAGATTTGCACCTAGCCCTACCGGTTTCTTGCATATAGGTAGTGCGAGAACAGCTTTTTTCAACTGGCTTTTTGCACAAAAAAGTAATGGTAAATTTATACTGCGGATAGAAGATACTGATATTGCCAGACATCAGGAAAATACCGTAAACCTTATAATGAATTCACTTAAGTGGTTGGGAATAAACTGGGATGAAGGCCCAGATGTAGGTGGGGATTATGGCCCTTACAGACAGTCCATGCGAATAAATATATATAAGGAATATGCCCAGAAATTGTTAAATGAAAAAAAAGCATATCTTTGTTTTTGCAGTCCAGAAGTTCTAAAAAAGAAAAAAGAGGTAGCTTTAAAAGCTGATAAGTTTTACAGATACGATAGAAAATGCCTTAAACTATCCAGAAAAGATATTAATCAAAACTTAAATAAAGGAATAGATTATGTCATAAGATTTTTAGTACCAGATAACAAAATCATCAACTTCAATGATACTGTATACGGCCAAATCAGTATAGATACCAAGATTATTGAGGATTTCATTATCGTAAGATCAAATGGACTGGCAACATATAACTATTCTGCAGTTATAGATGATATACTGATGAAAATCACTCATGTAATAAGAGGCGAAGATCACCTTTCTAATACCCCAAAACAAATACTTATTTATAATGCATTAAATACCAAACCTCCATCTTTCACGCACCTTCCCATGATACTGGGACAGGATGGCACTAAATTAAGCAAGCGTCATGGATCTATTTCCATAGAATCATACAAAGATGAAGGTTTTCTACCTGAAGCTGTCTTAAATTACCTTGCTCTTCTTGGCTGGTCATACGGTGAAAAAACAACTATCTTCTCAAAAGATGATTTAATAAAAAAGTTTAATTTAAACTCAATTAATAAAAAACCAGCTAAATTTGACTACAGCAAACTCTTATGGCTAAATGGTCACTATATAAGAAACAGTGATAATGAAATTTTAAAAGAACTAATAAAAGAAAGAATGTTAAAGAACATAAACTTTAAAAGTGACGATACCCTGATAAAAAGCACAGAAAATCTGGATGAAAAATTAGACAAGATAATTCCACTAATCAAAGAGAGGCCAAAGACATTACAAGAATGTGACTCTTTGATTAGCCCGTTTTTCTTTAAGATTAAATATTCTACAGAAATAATAAATTACTTTAAAAATAAAGAAATATCTGCTACTAAAATATTAAATGGTGCAATAAACTCTTTATCAGGTCCTATAGTTAATTCAGAGGATATAGAAAAAAATTTAAGATTGCTTTCTGAAAAACTTGATGTAAGTTTTAGAAAAATTGCGGAGTTAATAAGAATAGCAATATGGGCTTCTAAAGTAAGCCCTCCGCTTTTTGGGACTATTGAAATCCTGGGAAAAGAATTAACTCTTGAAAGACTTAAAAATTATAAAAATCTATTATAGGAAAACTATAGCCTAAATATCATTTCTTCTGGAACCAAATCCCTGCCCTCTTCTACAACTCGCTTTGTAAAGTAAGCTACCACTACTTCCTCATTGGTCGGAATAATATATATCTTCACCTTAGAATCAATAGAATAATCTGAAGAAATAAGTCCCTGCCTGCCATTTGATTCCTTATTTCTCCCCAGATCTAATTTAATACCCATATATTCCATATTTTCAAGGCACTTCTCTCTTACATACATGCTCTTCTCGCCTATTCCACCACCAAAAACTATGCAATCTAATCCACCCAGGACAGTAGAAGAAGAACCTATATATTTTCTAATTCCATCAATGTATAGTTCAATTGCCATTTTAGCACGTTCATTTCCGCTACCCGCAGCTTCAAGTATTGATTTTACATCATCTGTGCCTATTCCTGCCATTCCCTTCAAACCTGCATTATTTGATATTTCATCCTGTGCTTCATCTATAGACAATCCCAGTTCTTTCATTGCAAAAAGTATTGCTGTCCCATCTATATCGCCTATTCTTGTTCCCTGAAGAAGCCCAGAATTCGGAGAAAAATTCATGCTGGTATCAATAGATTTTCCATCTTTTATTGCTGCTATTGAGCTGCTCCCACCAAGATGAATTGTAATTAAATTTATATCTTCAGTTCCCATCAGTTTAAATGCAGCAGCAGACAGGTACCTATGAGAGGAGCCATGAAATCCAAGTCTCTTAATGCCTAATTCCTGCCATTTCCAAGGCAACCCTGAGTATCTTCTAAAATTTGGTATGGAATAATGAAAAGATGGTTCAAAAACTCCAACCATTGGAACATCTAAAATTTTTCTAAACACTCCAATTGTTTCAATATAAGGCAAATTATGAACAGGTGCTACAAAGATATATTTTTTCATCTCATCAAGGATCTTCTGAGTTAAATTATTAGCTCCATTAGTTTCACCCATCACACATTTAAAACCCATTGCCTCTATATCGCCAGGCTTGCTTATTACCCCATTCTTAATATACCAATCCAGAATATATTTTATACCTTCCTCAAAACCAACAATATTTATAACTTTTTTAATACTGGTCTTGCCTCCAATGCTATGTACAAAGTTTGATTCTCCCTCAGTTTTTATTTTATCTAAATTAGCTTCACCAATAACTTTTATCTCGTTTCTATCATTAATATCAATTATCTTACTCTTTAGTGACGTACTTCCTACATTACCAATTCCAATTATCATTTCTTGCCCCTTTTAAAATAAGTTAATAAAAATTTTACCAGTAGGCCTCTTAGCAATAACCCTAAAACTTTATTATAAACAAAATCTTCTTAAAGTTCATTCATAAACTTCAGCAACTTTGTAATAATAAAATCATATTGGTTTAGATAAAATTTTCTGCCTTTAAACTTCACGTAACTGTTAATAATATGTTATCATTTAACAGTAGTGGGGAGTCGTCTAATGGTAGGACATACGGTTCTGGTCCGTAGAGTAGGGGTTCGAATCCTCTCTCCCCAGCCAATCGCTACTTTGCTCTCTTTCCCGATCCAATTTTAGGTAACTTTTCCCTTGACAGACTTGCCCACAGCTCATATCAAATACTTATGGATGGGCCATCTCTTAGAGAACAGGATAGACCAAAATAGATTTATGATTTAATATTAACTATTGTAATGGGGCTGGTACAATGCTCGTGAAAGAGTGGTACAATGCTAGTGAAAAATGACAAAAGTGTTGATTTTTACTGATTGTATGCTTATTTATAATCCCTAAGTTTATTCCAATGAATATTAATATATAAAGAAATCATTTAAAAAAGGTTAAAAATGGTTTGGTTATCCGTAAAAACTAATTAACCTAAAATATTTGTTTATTATGACAATGTAATATTAATAAGAGTATCTAATGATAAACAACTCCTGGATTTAGACTTCTACTTTTACCTATGGTCTTTAATATATTTGACGAACTATAAAATTGCTTGAATATTTTATAATATAGTAATTCTTCTTTTGACTTAATCTCCACATCAGAAATTAAGTTTCTTTTACTAAATTCATTATCTGTAATTGCTTCATCTGCATAACTTTCAAGTATTTCTGCAGTTCCGGTACCTATTGAAAATTTTTCTTTTTTCCTCCACACAAAATCCTGAGGGAGATAGGCTTCAGATACTTTTCTTAATATCCATTTCTCAATCAGACTACCATCCGATTCATTAAAAAATAATTTAAGTTCAGGGGAGATTTTTGAAGCTTCTTCAACTAATTCTATATCTAAAAAAGGTACTCTTCCCTCAATAGAATTTGCCATTGTTATTCTGTCTGCACGTTGTAGATTAGTGTTATGAAGGTTACCAGTAATATTTTTAAGTTCCCTATATAATTCTTCTTTAGTATTACTGATCTTTTTTAGGTAATGATAACCCCCAAATAATTCATCTGCACCTTCTCCAGAAAGTACTACCTTTACATGTTCCCGGGCAAGTCTTGAAACAAAATAAGTCGGTATAGCGCTTCTAACAAGTGCAGGATCAAATGATTCCAGATGAAATATGACTTCTGGAAGTATCTTTAGGACCTCTTTTATATCATATTTAAAAGTATGGTGCTTAGTTCCAATATACTTTGATATTTCTTCTGAATGTAATATATCTGCACTTTGAGGAGTACCCACAGCAAAAGAATGAAGTATACCTTCTGTATTTTTTCTTGCTATTGCGGAAATAAGGCTGCTATCCAAACCTCCACTTAAAAACACTCCTAAAGGAACATCTGACATTAATCTTTTTATAACAGCATCTTCTAATTTCTCTCTGATATTATTTGTGATTTTTTCTATATCTTTCGAAAATTTATCTGGGATAGTAGGCAGGTCATAATATTTTTTAAAACCCTGAGAATTAGTGAAATAATGTCCTGCAGGAAACTCATTAATATCATTTGTTGCCTTAACCAAAGATTTTATTTCAGAAGAAAAGTAAAGATTGTCATTCTTATAACCATAATATAGAGGTTTTATTCCAAGAGGGTCTCTTGCAATAAATACATCTTTATTGCTACATATGGCAAAAGCAAACATCCCATCAAGTCTTTTAACCACATCTTTACCTTCATCCTCAAATAGGTGAAGTATTACCTCTGAATCAGAATCGGTTTCAATTTCATGACTGTTTAAATCCTTTTTAATCTCATTATAATTGTAAATCTCTCCATTAAATATTAATGTTAAGGATTTATCTTCATTTGTCATAGGCTGAGTACCACCGTCTATATCAATAATAGACAGCCGGTTATGCCCAAGAGCAAATTCGTCTTTAAATATTTCCCCCTTTCCGTCAGGCCCTCTATGGGTAATCTCTTCCAACATAGAATTCAACACTAATTTATCTGGTTTCCCCCAGATTCCTGCAATTCCACACAAAATTAACACATCCTTTGATATCTAAATAATAAATATGTTTACTATTATTTTTCCCGTTTCTTTCTTGGGCAACATTAAACAATAAATAAAGTACTGGATTTTTTTGGATTTATTTTATCTATGCGGAGACAAACAAAAAAACCTTTTATACAAAAACTAAACCTTATACACCCTAACAGATATAAATAATATTGCAAATCACTATTAATAAGTGTTATTTATAAGAACTTGCTCTGGATCACAATTCTATAAACAGCCAAAAATCGACATATTTTAGGTTACCGGATTCAATAATCACCACAGATCATGATATTGGAGCAGAAAATACGCGCAGTAGAAGAATAAATAAGGAAAATACCGTACCCAGTTTTATTTTATTACAGGCTAATACTCTGCGGTCTTTTAAAAGTCTTAACACACATGGTCACAGTATATATAATCGTCCCTGATATAATCATCAAATTCATCAGGGGAATTCTCTATCTTAGGCGGAGGCCTCTTTCTTTCAAACTCATATATTCCCACATAATCAAGTATCTTTTTAACTACCTTATAATCTTCAATAAACGCGATTATCCTCATCTCACCTCCGCAGCGGGAACAGGTAAGCGGGTCCAATTCATATATCTTCTGTATGAGCCGTGCCCAGGACCTGTTCAGCCTTCCGGGACATTCGTCTTCTATGGTATGGAACTCGGGTTCAACCTTTTCTTTTTTTAATCTACCTCTGGTGACATTACTATATACTCCGTAATACCTAACCGTCTGCCCGCCTCTGTCAGGTATATGGGAGACAAGAGCTGCCATCCATTCAAGGCAACTGAACTCCTTTACATCCTTTCCGTATTTGGACTCATATATTACCTTTGCTTTATCAGGATAATATTTCATCCGCTCCTGCGAGAAAGACGCTCTTATGATGTATCTTGCCAGGTTCTCTGTCGATTTTGCATCTTTTGGATTTATCCTCTTTCCACAGTAGACTCCGAAGCCGGAATGAGCCCATGAAGAAATGAGATCTTAGATATCCATATTTTTAACTGAAATTTCTATCATAGGATCTTTTGAACTGCTCATAATAGTCTTCGATACACTGGTAGTATGGGCTGTATTGGGGTTTTCTTCTTCTGTATTGTTTTGTGCTTTTGCTTAGGATTGGTGCATTTGTGGACATGGATTTTACTTTAGTATATATGTACAATTAAGTAAATACATAAATATAATTATTTTACAAATAATCTGTGATAAACTATGGAATAAAGCAAATGATTATGGTCCGGGGGAGGGAATTTTTTCCAATCGGCTAATTATCATTAATCTTACAGGAATAGACTGTATTGAGTAATATTATGGAAATAGTTTGAAGTAAATTTGGATCGGGCAGCCATGTTTCACTTTTTGCAAAATTATAAGAGGTTATCTCTGCACGCCACTGTCGGCTCCACTTTTCTATGTGAGCATAGAAACAAAATTCTCTCTATTTGTTTGTTTGACTTAGTAGTAAAGGATTCATATACTAATCAGAGATATTTAAATATAAGGACATTGATTGGATTTCGATGAACGGTTTAACCAACTGCGAAAAGAGTTTGCCGAACAATTAAAAGAAGAAACCAGGTTTAGCATACAGATTTTGGAGGATTTAAGTAAAATTGATTATGAAAAATAACATAGAACAACAGAATAAAATTGTTTTATTCCAAAGCCGTAAAATACGGCGTGCCTGGCATAGTGATGAATGGTATTTTTCGCTTGTAGATGTTGTGGGAGCGTTGACAGATAGCTCTAACCCGACGGATTACTTAAAAAAAATCCGTTAAAGAGATGAGGAATTGGGATTCTACATAGGGACAAATTGTCCCCGTGTAGAAATGCTTACAGAAACAGTCAAAAAAAGAAAAACACTTGCTGGTAACGCAAGAGATGCCCTTCGTCTTATCCAGTCAATCCCCAGCAAAAAAGCCAAACCATTCAAACGTTGGCTGGCACAAATTGGTAAAGAACGATTAGACGAGATAGAAAATCCTGAGTTGGCGCAAGAACGAATGAAAGTATTATACGAGAAAAAAGGCTATCCAAAAGACTGGATAGATAAACGCTTGCGTGGTATTGCAATCCGCCAAAACTTGACTGATGAATGGAAAGAGCTGGGGATTATTTCACAAAAGGATTATGCAATTTTAACAGCAGAAATTTCCAAAGCCACTTTTGGCATAACGCCAGGTGAATATAAAAGACTTAAAAGTATTCCGGCAAAATCCAGGGCGAACTTGCTAGATAATATTACTGATCTGGAGCTGATTTTTACCATGCTGGGAGAAAAAGTAACTACTGAAATTTCCTATAAAGAAAAACCAGAAGGTATGCCGGCAAATAAAAAAGTTGCCAAACGGGGTGCCAGGGTTGCCGGCAGAGCGCGCAAAGAAACAGAAAAAGAGCTGGGGCGAAGTGTGATTTCTGAAAAAAATTATTTAGATGAATCAGATGAAAAGCCAAAATTATCATCTAAAAAGCAAAATTAATGTTAATTTGATTTTTTCCTTTACTATTTAATCAAACAAATAGAGAGAGTTTTGTTATTACGTGCATACTGAAAGGTGAGAAAAACACAAATTCTTTTTATGAACCACATTTCGTTTTACAAATTACATCTGAAAGTATCAATGTAAAAGAAGCGGGGAAAGCCGGGGCGGAATTCCCCCGGACCCCCCTTCCGCCCCGGCTGCATTTTGGAGCTGGTCTTTTGAAAAAAACTGGAGAAGTGATCTTTCTGTTTTGGTCAACCATTATAGTGGCTGGACGGAATCATTGGGACAGGATTTAAAAATCTGGTTGAGGATTTTCCTCAAAGAAAGTTCGAGCTGCGTCTAATAGAGCCAGCCAGAATTAACTGAGCCTTAATTAAAGCCTCTATATCAAATATTCTTTGCAATTGATTATTTTATCTTTATAATGTAATTACTATGTAATTACTCAATAACGGAGAAGGTAATGAGATCAAATTTAATTAAAATAGGTAATTCAAAAGGTATAAGAATAGCTTCCAGCATTATTAAAGAGTGTGAACTTGAAAATGAAGTGGAAATAAAAGTAGTGAACAAAAAGTTAATAGTTGAAGCCGTTAAACAACCACGTTCAGATTGGGATAAAAGCTTTGGGTATATGCATCAAAACAATGAAGATGAGTTATTAATTAAGGATAGCAATGATTTTGATAAGGACTGGGAATGGTAATTCATCAGTATGATATTTTTTGGGTAGACTTAGATCCGACTATTGGCCATGAAATAAAAAAAGTAAGGCCATGTGTTGTGCTATCTCCAAATGAGATGAACTTCAATATTGATACAATTATAATTGCTCCTATGACTACAAAATCCAGGAACTACCCAACAAGAATTAAAATTGATTTTGAAAAAAAAGCAGGATGGATAGTCCTGGACCAGATAAGAACAATAGATAAAATAAGATTAAAAGAGAAAGCCAGCAATTTAAGAGAAATAGAAATTATAAAAGTTAAGAATATATTGAAAGAAATGCTAGTTGACTAATCAAAAAATCTTTTCAAACCAACTAATATATTTAAAAATTGGTGCGAGATTTCACACGTTGGGGCTGTCAGTAAATCCAATATAGTGTGCGGCACGGTGGGGTATATTAATTAATATATGAAGCTAATTCAGGTATAAAAATATCTTCCTTTGAATTAATAATTCTGGCTCTAACTTCATCCACTATGGCCAGCCAAACAAGATGAATTCAATAATTTATTTTTACCTTTAACCAAAAAATTCTTGCTATGGTAATGTATGGGCTGCCCCACAAACTTAATGTAATAAATATATTAACAATCTAATTTTTAGGAACTCGGAAGAATAGTTGTTAATTCCTATTGTCATACAATATAATAATCCATCAATAATTTCTTATAATTTAACAATACCTATAGTGTCATATGTCGCTAGGTTGTAAATAGTTTATGACATAATGGAGTAAATAGAATCTAAGATTGGAACTTCAATTCAGGTACAAAAATATCCATAATGGAATCCATTTAACTCGTCCGCAATTATTTTCTAATATAGAAATACTTATTATGCTCCGCAGCACTTCTTATATTTCTTACCGCTTCCACAGGGACAAGGATCGTTGCGGCCAACTTTGGGAATGACCTTTATACCGATTTGCTCCTTTAACCAATCAATGGCACCAGGTACTTTCCTCCAGGATTTTCCATATCTCCGGGCATAACAATAACCTTCGTCTTCACCACCCATTGTAATCATATCAGGCAACACCTTTGGAACAGCCTTTTTACCAATTAAATAATCAGGTACATATTTATTACACTTTAACGCAGCCTTTAGCTCATTTTGTGCTATTTTAGAATCACCCATTTTAATAAAAGCCAATAATGCTCTTGTGTATACCCATTCTGCTGCACAATCATTCCAATAATCACCCTTCTTCATAAACTTTTCCAGTTCATCATACCAACCCAGCTCTGCCAGATATGCAATAAGTATATATCTTATTCCCTGATTATCACTCTTATTAAGTTTAAGCATCTCCCTTGCATGACCTATTGCCTCATTGTAGCTGCCAAGCTCCCACAGGCACTCCATAAGACCAGCCCTGGAACGCATGTAGGGTCTTGTTGGAAGATATCCCCAGAAATGACCACCGTCTTCTTTAAATATTTTCTCCCCCCGAGCGCGCCGTCCTGCTTCAACACCCTTTCGGTAAAACTCCTTTGACTCTTCAAGAGTCCTAGCTTCCTCTTCAGCCAGTAGATTATAAGCATCGGCACTATCAGGTGAGATAGACAGTGCTTCTCTTGCAAGCTTGATACGTTCCTTTCTGCTGCTTGATTCCCATGCATCATACATGATATCCTGCGCAAACTCTATAGCACTTTTTGGTGGGACATCAGGGATTTTTTTATTTATGTC
>JAUWCR010000212.1 GCA_030609215.1 Actinomycetes bacterium
GTAATCAATTAAAAAATAGCATAGACGAAAAAATTATAACAGAAAAGACGGGATTGTTTTTAGATCCATATTTTTCAGCCTCACAATTCACCTGGCTTATCAATAATGTTGAGAAAGTAAAAAAAGCTGTATATAAAGGAAGCGCTATATTGGCAACGTCCGACGTATGGATATTATACATGCTTACAGGTGGCAAATCAATCAGGACTGATGTTACGACTGCCTCTCGGACGATGCTTTATAATATAAATTCTTTGAAATGGGATAATGAACTTTTAGAATTATTTAATATCCCAAAGCATACAATGCCGGAGGTTGTTCCTTCTGCTTATAATTTTGGATTAAGCGATCCCGCTATATGTAATGGCATCTCCGCACACATATATGCTTCTTTAGTAGATCAACAAGCCTCTCTTTTCGGGCATACATGTTTTTACAAGGGAGAAGTAAAGATTACCTATGGAACTGGAGGTTTTCTATTGCTTAATATAGGTAAAAAAAGAATTAAACTGAATGACAAAATTGCAACTACTATTACCGCTCAATATAGTAATGATATTAATTATGCACTAGATGGTGGTGTATATTGTGTAGGTTCTTGTATAAATTGGCTTATTAATGAACTAAAAATAGTTGCTAACCCCGAACAAATTGATGATATAGCATTTAATCTTAAGGATAATTGTGGAACTTATTTTATTCCATCATTTGCTGGTATTTCTGTTCCTTACTGGAAATCCGATACTAAAGGGGCTTTCTTTGGATTATCACTTAAAACAAGCGGAAAAGATATTATTAGAGCAGTTCTTGAAGGTATTGCCCATAGATTTTTTGAGATTATTGAAATAGTAAGAAAAAATGGTTTTAGAGAGATTTCATCTATTTCTGTTGATGGACGTGTAAGCAAAAATGATTTTTTAATACAGTATCAAGCTGATTTGTTTGGTATACAAATAAAAAGGCCAGTAGTTAAAGAAATAACTTCTCTTGGTGGTTTTTATCTTGCAGGTTTTAAGAGTGGGTTATGGAAAAACATTAAGTCTTTAAGAGATAAAACAGAAATTGAAACAATTTTTTACCCAGAAAAGGATAATTCAAAAAAGATTAAAAATTTTAAGATTTGGAAAAGTGCAGTTAGGTCAGTATTGAATTGGCATAATGATTTAAACATTTTAAAAGAGTAATTCTATGTTAGCTAAAAAGCTATTTTTGCATTGTCTTGCTGTAATAATACCGGTGAAGATAATTTTCATATGTATTTAATAAGAATATTGGCCAAACATAATCATTTGGAATTTATAGAAGAGAAGGTTTGGTAGTGTACCAATCAGTCACTTTTTACACTTTTGTTTTCTTGTGCCAGCCTTGCTTCTCCTCTACCTACTAAAGTGTTGCGATGTTTGTAGATATCTGACCTATACTCTACCATCTCGTATTCAATGACTTTTCCATCCATAAGGCGAGTTACTCTATGATTGAGCAATAATGCCGTGCCAGGTTTTATTTCCAATAAATTTGCACTTCTTGCTTCCGCTTTGACTGCCTCAATGGTTTCCTGAGCCTCATGCAGTTGCAGATTGTAAGAATTTTCTAAGATTTGATATAAAGATTTATCAGTAAAATCGATTAATTCCACATCAGGTACATATCGATAAGGCAAATAGCTTTTAATTAGTGCAACAGGCGTTTTGTTAGCGTATCTAAGTCTTTCCAAATATACTGCTTTTTCTTTTTCTTGAAGTTCCAGATATTCCTTAACTATTTTATCCGCTATAATTATCTTAAGATTCAACACTTTTGTTTTGACTTCGTAATATCGCATTAGAATTTCTTCTCCACCACTATACAAAGGACCCATCCTACGGTTAAGTTGCGGTGTTGCCACAAAGGTTCCTTTTCCCTGGATTTTTACGACTAAATTTTCTGTTGCTAATCTATCAACTGCTGCTCTTACTGTTAACCTAGAAACTTTATATACATCAATCAATTCTCTTTCAGACGGGAGAATATCGCCTGACTTATAATGTCCTGAAAATATCTTATTTTTTAAATCACTTTCAATTCTATAATACAAAGGCATTTTTGGTTTCATTTTCTTTCCTCCATATTAATAATATCATAATATCTGTATAATTAAAAGTTTTTAGAAATTCCTTCTTATGATAAATTAATTAAATTAGGGCTTGGCGACTTATCAATTTATATTTCAATAGGTTCTGCAGTGTTTTTGCCGAGAAGAGACAGTAGGGGAATTCTCTGAAGCTATAAACTTTAGCTTGTTTCATCTTTTGTTCTTCTCTTTCTATTTTTTTATTCAGTTCATACTTTAAAGGAATTATTTTTTCTACCATAAAATTATTTATAGATTTGATTTCTTCAGAAATATTTCGTTTTTCAATTGGTGAAGAAACCCTCTTGATTTTTTGTATTAATTCATTTTTTTTCTCAGCCAGCTCCCTAATTTGATTTTTCTCTTTATGAATTAAAGGCAATTCATCAACATATCTTTCCGGATTAAATCCCAAATCTCTTATCTTCTTCTTTAGGGCAGATATCTTAAAATCAGACGCCCCAGGGGAAGATTTAAAATTAAGATGTAAAGTGCATGAGATGACC
>JAUWCR010000146.1 GCA_030609215.1 Actinomycetes bacterium
AGCCATGTCAATCCTATTAAAGATACTATAAAATTTTTCAGGCTAGTATTTAAAAGTATAATATGGAAAAGAAAATTTAACCTTGATCGTACCAGGATTTAAAAATTTCAAAATACTCTTTTATTTTTTCATTAAATATAAGAAGAAGAATAATAACCACTAGAATAACTATTATAGACACTGCTGTCTTTTCCCATATTGTAAATTTTATTTTCCCTTCTTCATCTTTATGCATAATTACCTATCACATGCTCCCCAAATATTATACTCCAACAGCACTTTACTCACCCGAATAACAATAACTAATTGCTATAAACTCTTAAGAAACTTAAACATTAATTTTATTTTTAATAAATTCATCCAGACTTTTCGCTGGAATTCTCCAGGAACTCCTGCCTTCTCTGATTTTAAAACCTTTTAATCTTCCAGTCTTTAACAGATTCCAGACGTTATCTACTGAGAGCTGCAATATTTTAGCAACCTGCTCTGCTGTATATAAAACTGGTTCTTCCTTATCTGAAACTGGTCCCTTCCCACCAATAAAGCTATCCAGAAATTTTTCTAACGTTTCTTCCTTAACTCTTATAGCTTTACCTATTTTTACTGCAGGAATTTTCTTTAGCATTATCATTCTTATTATTTCCTGTTCGCTAATCCCGGCAAGCTCTGAAATTTCTTTTATAGTATAGAGTTTTTTACTATCCTTCATAATTAAATGATAAGATCTGTTAATTTATAAATACTGGATTGAAAATCCATAATATTAAATTTTTTCCTGCCTTTGCCTATTAATCTTCTTTTTTCTCCAGGGATAAAAGGTATTTCCAAATATACTGGAAGACTTAACATACTTTTAATTTCATTTAAATTAGTGGTTTTTTTATTTTGTATTTTATTGATAGCTACACATTTCTTTTGATCTGCAGGAATAAATTTTAAAAAATAACTTAATCTGATTATTGCACTTATATCTGTGGACAATACAAATACGGCAGTAGTTGATAGATTTAACATCTCTAAACTTACATTATTGTACCTAAAAGGAATGTCCGCAATAATGAAATTATAATGGCTTCTGGCCAGATATAATAATTGATCAAGCATATCTATACTGAATTTATCACTCTGATGAATTGATAATGGAGGTTGAAGAATATCTACACTAAAGCCATTCAGGTTCACGATAGATTTAGACAATGCACTGAATCCTTCAGTAATTTTTTCCATAAATAAGCTTAAATTAGGTGTTAATGATAGATTTAAATTTATTGATAGATCAGAAGGACCTTCACAAAAATTCAGATCAATAATTAAAATTTTAACCTCCTGTAAATTTGTCAAATGATATGCAAGGTTAAAAGCTAATGTTGTTTTTCCAATGCCTCCCTGGATAGAATAAAATGAAATCACTTGTTGATTTATAAACCTGTAATTATCATACCTTTTGCAAATCTTACCTGATTTTATTTTTTTCTCTGATTCTATTTTATCTATTATTCCAAGTATTTTTTTAAAATCTTTTAAATTTTCGGGTTTATTTACGACAATATTTTGAAAAGGATTTTTTAAAACTGCTGACGTAGATTTACAAGTTATTATAAGTTCACAGTTAGTGCCCTCATTTATATAAACAATCAGTTTTTCAAAGTCACTAGTATTTGAAGACAATATAACATAAGAAGGTATAAATTCTTCTAAATATGAGATTAAATAATTTGCATCCTTCAAGCAAACGACATTATAGTTTTTTAAATTAACTTTAGAAATAGCATCAATAATTTTCTTATTTTTTTCTACCAGTAATACTGTTTTCAACATTTTAAATAATTATTAGATGTTAATAAAAAAATAAAACATTGCTGCTTTTATAAATAATTATACCATAATAACCTATAATAACAGAATTTAATAAAATCATTTCTTGAATTAAAATATTTAACTATTTTCTCTAACTCTTAAATAGCCTTGAAATTATATTCTTATTGGTTGGATTTTCTATTGCCAGTTCTTTGAATCTTGATTTTTCTCCTGATTTAATGCTTATATTTTTCCTTGAGATTCCAAGAATTGAAGATATATACCTTATTAATTCCTTATTTGCTTTCCCCTTTTGGGGAGGTGAGGAAATCCTTATTCTTAATCGCCCCATATAAATTCCATCAATAGAATTTTTTGAGGAATTAGGTTTTACAATTACCTTAATTATTTCAGTCTTCATCAGTTCTAAAAAAGTTATTGATTACATCAGGATTTGCAATATCTATTTTTTTTCTTTCTCTCTTTAATTCATTATCCCTATTTTTGTTGCCACTATCTTTTTTATTACCTTTTATTCCTTCCTCAACAATCTTACTTTCTTCCTGTTTGCTCCCTTCTAATTTATTTTCCTTATCTTTACTTTTCTCTGTACCTCCCTTAAATATATCCTGTATTACTAATTCTTCTTCCTTTCGTGTAAGTTTATCTTCCTCTTGAGATGCAGGCTTATCCTCTTTTCCATCACTTTCTAAAGTGTCTTCTGTTATTGCTGATTCTGTTATTTCAATTTTCCCCAGACCTTCTTCGTCCATTTTATTACTGATTTCATTTAAATCTCCTGCAAGGCTTTTAATCTTATTTTTAAACTCTTCATATCTACTACCAATAACTTCTATTTTCTCCTCTAATTCTTTTCTTTTATTCTGCAAATCCTTTATAGATTCTTCTTCTTCAATGCTTTTTTCCTTTAGTATCCTACCAGCTTCAATTTTAGCTTTCTTTTTTATATCTTCAGCAACTTTATGAGCCGAAACAAGCGCATCTTGTATAACTTCCTTCCAATCCTTTTCTTCTTTCCCTCCTTCAAACTTTAACTTATCTAAATTTTCGGTAAGCCCCTTATTCTTTTTAACTAACTTATCAAATTCTACAGATAAAATATCTAAAAATTTATCTACTTCGTCCGGCTTATATCCCTTAAAAACTACATGAAATTCTTTTTTTTGAATATATTCTGAATTAACATACATTTCAATCCTCCATTTTTACTATTAATAAAAGTTTATAAAAATCTACTTACCAACAATCTTAAAAAGAACAGTATAATTTGAATAACAATAATAGCTATTATTGGCGATATATCAAGATAGCCCCTCCCTATTCTTATTTTTGGAATAATTTTTTTAAAAACTATTAAAAATGGTTCAGTTATATCAATTATAAATTTATAAATTCTTCCCCATACACCAACTGGAGAAACTCTGAACCATGATAATACTACTCTAATAAAAATAACCCATATATATATTCGTAGAATCCATATAATAAATTCCAAAACAATCTTCATCTTCCAGTCCTTAATTCTTTAACATTTCCTGCAGTTCATACGCTCTTTTTACTGCGCTGCTTACCGCTTTTAAAATAATTTCATCAATTTTATTTTCATTAAAAATTTCTAAAGCTTTTTCAGTAGTTCCACCAGGAGAAGCTACTATTTTTATCAATTCTTCAATACCAGCATTATAATATTTTAATAACTCGCCTGAGCCAATAATTGTATTTATAACTAATTTTTTAGAAACATCTGGACTAAGGCCGTTTCTAATACCAGCTTCTATCAGATATTTACAAAAAAGAAAAAAATATGCTGGACCGCTTCCACTTATAGCTGTAGCTATATTTTGATTCTTCTCATCAATTATTACATAATCACCAAGGTTTTTAATTAACTCAATAACAAATGAAAAGTCTCCATCGCATACAAACTTTCCTTTGCTAACAACAAACATACCTTTCTTAATTAATGCAGGTGTATTAGGCATTATCCTTATAACCTGGACACTTAAATTTAATCTTTCTTCTATGTAGAAAGTAGGAACGCCTGCTGCTATGCTTATAATAATGTTATCCTTGCAATTTAGAGAAACTTTCAATTCATCCAGGACAGGATTGATATTCTGAGGCTTAACCGAAAGTAATATATATTTTGACTTTTCTACAATTTCTTTAATGCTTTTACTAATAATTATCTTATAATTATCCTCTATATATTTATTCCTATCCTTACTAATATCATATCCTGCTACCTGGCTAGCTGGCAGTAAATTTGAATCAAGCAATCCCTTAAGAAAAGCCTCGCCCATATTTCCACAACCAATAATGCCTATTTTATATTCAACCAATTATAAAGCCTCCTTGTAAGTTTATAAGTTATAATTGATTATAAAGCCCTTTTCCCTTAAGTATTTCCTTTTCTCTGGATGTAACTATTACATTGGAAGGTGTAATTAGAAAAACTTTATCAGCAACTTTTTTAATAC
>JAUWCR010000111.1 GCA_030609215.1 Actinomycetes bacterium
TATAATTTAAAAATATAAGGTATAAAAATAATGCAAATAGATAAATTTACTATAAAAGCTCAGGAAGCAATCTCAAGAGCTCAAAATATTGCTTCTGAGTATGGGAATCAAAATATAGATGATTTTCATTTAATGGCTGCACTGCTGGAGCAGAAAGATGGCATAGTAACGCCTGTATTGCAGAAGCTGGGGGTAAATATTGGTGAGTTTGAAGACAAAATTAAGGATTTAATTAAAAAGAACCCAAAGGTTACGGGCCAGTCTGCTCAGGTTTATATCAGTCAGCAGCTAAGTGATGTTTTGAATAGTTCTGTAAAAGAAGCTGAACGATTAAAAGATGAATATATAAGCAATGAACATATTCTAATTTCCATGGCTCAAAGCACAGGAAAAGTTGGACAGCTTTTAAAAGAGCTTGGAGTAACAAAAGATAGAATTTATAAGGTGCTTGTTGAGATAAGGGGGAATCAAAGAGTTACCGATCAGAATCCTGAAGGTAAATATCAGGCACTGGAAAGGTTTGGGAAAGATATTACACAGCTTGCAAAGAAGGGTAAATTAGATCCTGTAATTGGAAGGGATGATGAAATAAGAAGAGTTATTCAGGTGTTGTCAAGAAGGACTAAGAATAACCCTGTGCTTATAGGGGATCCAGGAGTTGGAAAAACTGCAATAGTTGATGGGCTTTCTCAAAGGATAGCATCCGGGGATGTTCCTGAAGGACTTAAAGATAAAAAGGTTATTGCTTTAGATATCGGTGCTGTTGTAGCAGGGGCTAAATACAGAGGTGAATTTGAAGATAGGTTAAAAGCAGTACTTAAAGAAGTATCAAAATCTGAAGGGAAGATAATCCTATTTCTTGATGAACTGCATACTGTTGTTGGTGCAGGGGCGGCCGAAGGGGCTGTTGATGCATCAAATATGTTAAAGCCAATGCTCGCACGCGGAGAGCTTCATGCAATAGGTGCTACTACTCTTGATGAATATAGAAAATATATTGAAAAAGATGCAGCTTTGGAGCGGAGGTTCCAGCCTGTTCTGATTAACGCTCCGTCTGTTGAAGATACCATTTCTATACTTAGGGGGCTTAAGGAAAAGTATGAGGTACATCATGGGGTTAGAATAAAAGATACGGCTTTGGTTTCTGCAGCAGTACTTTCAGATAGATATATTTCAGATAGATTTTTACCTGATAAGGCAATAGATTTAATGGATGAGGCTGCATCAAAACTAAGGATTGAAATAGATAGTATGCCCACAGAGATAGATGAAGTGGAAAGAAAAATTAAGCAGCTTGAAATTGAAGTGCAGGCATTGAAAAAAGAAAGGGATAAAGCTTCCAGCAATAGATTAGAAGAAATAAAAGGGCAGCTTTCAAATCTTAAGGAAAAGAGCAATGGTATGAAGGTTCACTGGAAGGAAGAAAAAGAAATAATTGGAGAGATTAGAAGTATAAAAGAAGAGATAGAAAAAACTAAGGTGGAAGCTGATAGGGCAGAAAGAGATGCAGACTTACAAAAAGCCGCAGAGCTAAAGTATGGAAAATTGCTTAAGCTTAACAAAGAATTAGATAAGCAAAATACTGAACTTGAAAAACTTCAAAAGAATAAGAAAATGTTAAAAGAAGAAGTGGATGGAGAAGATATTGCTGAGACTGTATCTAAATGGACTGGAATTCCGGTTACAAGACTTATGGAAGGAGAAGTAGAAAAATTGGTCCATATGGAAGAAAGATTAAAACAAAGAGTTGTAGGTCAGGATGAAGCTATAACTGCATTATCAAATGCTATCAGAAGAGCAAGAGCAGGACTGCAGGATCCCAATCGTCCAATCGGATCATTTATTTTTTTAGGGCCTACAGGTGTGGGCAAAACTGAGCTTTCAAAAGCTTTAGCTGAATTTATATTTGATGATGAAAAGGCTATGGTCAGGATTGATATGTCAGAATATATGGAAAAACATACAGTATCAAGACTGATTGGCGCTCCTCCAGGGTATGTTGGATACGAGGAGGGCGGCTTCTTGACTGAAGCGATTCGGAGGAAACCATATAGTGTAATACTTCTTGATGAAATTGAAAAAGCGCATAATGATGTTTTTAATATATTACTTCAAATAATGGATGACGGCAGGCTTACAGATGGTCATGGAAGAACTGTTAATTTTAAAAATACTGTAATAATAATGACTTCAAATATTGGAAGCCAGTGGATTACAGAACTTAAAGATAAAGATGAGGAAGAGATGAGAAAGAGAATCTCGGAAGCTATGAAAAACAATTTTAAACCTGAATTTTTAAATAGGGTTGATGATACAATTATTTTCCACCGGCTGGGTATGGATGAAATTAAAAAGATAGTTGAAATTCAGATTAAAAACTTAAAAGAAATTTTAAGTAAAAAGAAATTAACTTTAAAAATAACTGAAAGGGCTGAAGAACTTTTAGCAAAAGAAGGATTTGATTCTGCATATGGTGCGAGGCCGCTTAAAAGAGTTATACAAAATAAGGTTCAAAATGTTCTTGCTATGAAACTCTTAAATGGCGAAGTGAAAGAAGGAGATTCTATCAGGATTGATGTTACAGGTCCCGAGGGAGGGAAATTAGACTTTAAGATTAATTAGTTTTAAAGAGAGAATATATGTTAATAATTTTGAGGCAATTGTTTTTTTATCAGGGGTTAATTAGATAACCGTCTTCCTCTTCTTCAATATCGTCCAGTATTTCATCTTCTTCAAATAGTTTCTTGGCTTCAGCTTCTAACTCTAAAAACTCATCTTCTAAAGCTTTGTTAATATTCTGTACGATTTCCCTGTAAGTCTTTTTGTCTTTTAATTCCTTAAAATCCTCAATTATATTTTCAGCAATTGGATCAATCGGGTCGCCTACAAAGATATTTATTTTTTTAAATATATTAATAAAAAGTGCAATAATTCCTTCGGTTACGTTATTTCTTCCAACCCACCTTTTTTTACTCGGACCTTTTCGAAGATTGTGAACATATATAGGAATTATAGGTATTTTTGTCTTATAACTGAAGTAAGCTGCACCCTTGTGGAATTTCTTTAATTTTCCTATTTTATTTAAATCTCCTTCAGGAAATATTCCCAAAAAGAACTTTTTTTTGTTTGCAGAGATTGTAAAAAGTTCCTTGAAGCTTTTAATATTTTTCATAAACTGCTTTTTAAAAATAGGGATGCTGCTTGCAAATCTTCTCATAAAAAAGTTTGTAAACCTGCTTTTAAAATTTTCACTCTCAGCCAGGAAGTAGATTTGTTTCTTTATTGCGCCAAGTATAATTATTGGATCGGCACCGGTAACGTGGTTAATTGCAAGGATTGCAGGGCCATTTTCTGGTATATTTTTTATATTAAAAACACGTAGTCTTATGAATAGCTTGTAGAAGTTTATAAATAAAATTCTGGGGATGTTGTAAAAAAAATTGGCAACTTTATTTAGCAGTGATTTTACTTTAATCATCTATGAAAATCCTTGTTAATATAAAATTTAATGTAAAAAACATAATATTGTATCTGGTTTTATGATTCTGTAATCTGCAATAATACTACTAAAATTAACATAAGTATTCAATCATTTGCTCTATTAACAATATGGAATATATTTTTTATATTTTCATAATGAGTTCCCCTCCAGTAATACTTAGTGCACTTTTTACAAAATAAAAAGTTATTCTGGGTCTTATATACATAAGGGGGAACCTTACCTTTTATATCAAGTTTTTCTACTTTAGATAATAATCCATTACAGACAAGGCACCTTGTAAGATTGGGCTTAAGTGAGATTTTCAGTTCTGATTTAATCTGTTTTAATTGATTTACCAGTTTATCATCTTTTATAAATATTGACTTTAGCGAGCCATTTTTAAATTCTCGCCGTTCAAGCATGAGTGTATCACGGGTTATTACTATCCTGTTTTCTGCTGCAGCTATTTTTAGAAGCTGGTCATCATCTATATCATTTATATACATTACATCATTACCAGTCATTCTAAGGTATTTAGCCAGTCTTCCTACCATTACGTCTGCAATGAATTTCATACAAATTCCAAGTCTTGAAAGTTAAAATTTTTATATTCTTGTATTAAATAGTATATAATATAAGTTGAATAAAATTAATTTAAATATAAGTAAAAATTCCCAAACAGTGGTTATTATTATCTGGGAATATTAAGAGGATAAAAATGCTTAAGTCTTCCATAAGATTATTTAAAATTTTTGGTATAGAAATCCGGCTGGATTATAGCTGGTTTATAATATTTGCTCTTCTTGTTTATTATTTTGGCTTTTTTTACTTTCCTGGTCTGTTACCAGATATTAATCAAGGATTATTAATAATTATTACTATAATTACTGTTTTACTTTTTTTCTTCTCTATTTTGTTTCATGAGATGAGCCATTCATTGGTTGCTAAAAAGAGAGGGATTCCTGTGGAGAGGATATCTCTTTTTATATTTGGTGGAATGGCACAGATTAAGAAAGAGCCTGATAATCCATATAGTGAGTTTGTAATGGCAATTGCTGGACCTATTGCCAGTTTTTTCCTGGCTATAGTATTTGGTACTATATGGGCTTTTACCAGGTCTGTAAGTATTATTGGAGAACCGGTGAAATACCTGGCTTTAATTAATGTTATCCTGGGGGTTTTTAATTTACTTCCCGGCTATCCTCTTGATGGAGGTAGAATTGCAAGGGCTATAATATGGAAAGTTACAGGTAATTTTAAGCGGGCAACATTCATAGCTTCAAATATTGGAAGAGTTATAGGTTTTTTAATAATTGGAACTGGTATTTATTTTATATTTACCGGTAACTTTTTAAACGGTATATGGCTTGCATTTATAGGGTGGTTCCTTCAGACACAGGCTAGTATGGGTTACAAACAGCTTATTTTCGAAACTTCAATTAAAGGTATTAAAGTAAAAGACATAATGAATAAAGATATTGTAAGTATCTCTAAAGATCTTACTTTAGATAATTTGGTAAATAATTATTTTATGAAATACAGGTATGGGAGATTTCCAGTAGTTAAAGGTATAGATGAAGAAGAAGTGATAGGAGTGATTTCTATCCATGATATAAAAACTGTCTCTAGAGATCAGTGGAGTGCAACAAAGGTTGGGGATATAGTTAAGTCTATATCAAAAAATGAAATTATAAATATGGATATGGAAGTAGCAGATGCTATAAGAAAGATGAGCAGCAATAACCTTGGACATCTTGTTGTGATGACTGGAAATAAATTAATAGGTTTAATTACTAAAAGTGATGTTATG
>JAUWCR010000123.1 GCA_030609215.1 Actinomycetes bacterium
GACAGAAGAAGAAATATTGGAAAAGAGCAATGAATGTTTGTAATGCAATATTGGAAAAAAGGTTAAATGGGAATGTAAGTAAGTGTGGTTGTGTTATAATATACATGGAGATATGAAATTAAAATAAGTAGATATTTTTAATAAAATTATTTTGTTATAGTAAAAGGGAAAAGAAGAATGGCTAAGAAATTAGGTAGAATTACGATTGATCCTAATGTTTGTATGGGGCAAGCTACAATAAGAGGAATGAGAATTACTGTATCATTCATTTTAAAACTATTAGGTTCTGGGATGGCCTGTGAAGAAGTATTGGCTGCTTATCCGGAGCTTGAGAAAGAAGATATATTACAAGCAATTCAATATGCTGCCTGGCTATCAGGAGAGATTACTAAACCACTTGTTACAATTAAGTGATAATGAAATTCATTGCAGATAAAAATATGATTCTATTTAGTAATGAATTTACTTTTACCAATCACATAGAAGATGTTCCCAATAAAAGTCAATTTATTGCAGTTGCATTGAAAGAAAAGATAGAAATGATAAAAAAGAAAGAATTAGACAACCTTTTAATAGAAGGATATAAAGCAACAAGAAATGAGGACAATAAGATAAACGATGATTGGGAAAGAGTAACATTTGATCAATGATTCTATATTAGCTTTTTTACGATTTTTATAATTTCTGGGACTTTCTTTTCTATTTGGGGTGATAAATTCATTGAAAATGAGAGGGTGCTGTCTTTTTTGCTATCAAAGATATTAACTCCAATTATATATCCTGTAATTTTAGTTTTATAAGTAGCATGGAATAAGCTCAAGACATCAATAAGCCCAGTTTGATGAAGAGATGTAAAGCCATATTTTAGGTAATTGGAACTACAAAGGTCGTAAATATCAGTTAAGGGGATTTTATAGATACCTCCTTTTTCATATCCTATGTTTTCTGATTTACTGCTTTGATTGTCAGGAGAAGTTACTTTTAATGCATCAACAATTATAAATTTACTATTTTGATAAGTTTTAAAAATTGGGAGTAGTCCAAAACCAGCAGTTGCTCCGTCAATTACCTCAACACTATCTGCAAGAGTTGTTTTTTTTATTCTTTTTATAACATGAATTCCTATACCTTCGTCTCCCAGGAGTATATTCCCGATACCGAGGATAACAGTTTTAATGTCTGCTGGCTTTATCATTTAATCTATATCAAGTTTTTTTAAAAGAGACGGAACATGACTTTCCCATCCGAGTGCTTGGATGTGTGCCCCTGCACAAATTGGTTTAACTTTATTTATAAGTTCAGCGGCAATTTCTAAGCACATGGATACCTTATCTTCTGTTTCTTCCATCTTTTTTATAATTGGCTCAGGTACAAATACACCGGGAACAAATTTATTCATATAGTTAGCCATTTTATGCGATTTTAAAAGTATGATTCCTATAAGAACAGGCACATTCATATTCATTTTTGAAATTCTTTCCATGAATCTTTCGAAAACATCAGCATCAAAGACAGCTTGAGTCTGGAAAAATTGTGCACCCTGATCAATTTTTTTCTGCATCTTTATAAGCTGCAGCTCGTAAGATGCCTCAGTATCTGCACCAGGATTTACAACTGCACCCTTAAAGAAAGAAGGTTTTACTGTAAGTTCTTTTCCTGCTATATCATAACCTTCTTCAAGCCTCTTAATTGCCCAGAGAAGCTGAACGGAATCCAGGTCAAATACAGGTTTTGCTTGAGGATCGTCGCCTGTAGTTGTGTAATCGCCGGTAAGGGCCAGTACATTTCTTATTCCCATAACATGCGCACTTAGCAGATCTGATTGAAGTGCTAACCTGTTTCTATCTCTACAGGTTACTTGAAAAATAGGGTCAAGCCCCATTTCTTTTAAGATATGACATGTAGCCAGTGATCCGAGTCTCATGACTGAACTTTGCAGGTCAGTAACATTTATCGCATCTGCCAGTCCTCTTAACATTTCTCCCGTTTCTCTTATTTCTTTATCATCTGCGCCTTTAGGAGGACCAATCTCACATGTTATTGCAAATTTTTTCTTTTCTATTGCATCTTTAAGATTAGATTGTAATTTTGTTGAAGTATCATTGTTTATTGTTTCAGCAGTCATACTACCTCCTCATCTAATGCCCATAAATTAGTTTTTCTTAATTTGGCTGATGGAAGCATCTTGCTGTAGTCTCTAGGCGGAATAAACTCCTTCAATTTATCTAGTTGTCCTATAGATTTAAGACGATAATATATAAGCTCCCAACCGCAGTCTCTTTCAGGATCAGTTTCACATTTTCCATTACTTTGACCTGCACAACCTAAATTTAGCAGCTCTTTAGGGCAGGCTGTATACGGACAGATACCTCCAGTATAATCCAGAACACAATCACCACATGTAGCACACCGCTCTGTTCCCTGCCACATTCCAGTAATACCGCCAAATGTTATTGTATTTAAAGCAGGATGACATATCTTACTGATGACTGCAGCTGATGTTTGGACACCCAGCCCGCAGGATAAAACCAGAATAGAGTCAGATTCTTCTATTTCTTTTTTCCTAGTTCTAAGCCTTGACCTCAATAGTGCTTTCTGACATAGAAAATCTATTGATACAGACCCTGTTATTTTCTTTCCCTTTTTTTCAAGTTCTTCTTTTAGGTAGTTTATTACTTTAATTCCACCAGTATCAGCACCTTCTGGACAACCTCCGCAGTTTAAAATAAAGATCTTATTTTCACCATTTAATCTCTCGAGTATTTCTTCTATCGGCTTCTGTTCAGTTAATATCATAAGGCCTCCTAAAAAAATAAATAATATAATTTTTATTAAACAATCCTATATTTTCCAAGTAAGTTTCCTTTTGGCGTTATTAAATGTACTGCACATGCGGTACATGGATCAAAACTTCTAATAACTCTCAGTATTTCTACAGGACAATCACTTTCTTTAACTTTTAACCCGATTAATGCTTGTTCATAAGGGCCCGGATTTCCATCTTTGTCTTTTGGGGATGCATTCCATGCTGTTGGCGTTATTACTTGATAATTTGATATTCTACCTTCTTTAACACTTAACCAGTGGCCAAGAGCGCCGCGAGGTGCTGCACAAAGACCAATTCCTGATCCTTCTATTGGTGCTGAGTATTTTACTGCAAGAGGTTCTCCAACTTTTATATCCTGGGCCCAGCTTTTTAGGTTACTGCCTATTATGTATGCAATTACTGCCCTTGACAGGTGTCTTCCCATTACTGAATAAAGATTTGAAATTTTTCCACCAATCTCTGACAGTGAAGAATCAACAGTATCTTTTATAAATTGATTATCTTTGCTTAAATAAGTTGTAAGAAGTGATGCTAACGGACCAACTTCATAAACATTACTTTCATATCTTGGAGATTTTATCCAGGAGTAACCTTCTGCTTTGTCAGATTTAGGTTCTGTTATTCCAACACTAGGATTTACAGGTTCGGAATCTTCGTACCAGCTGTGGGTTACATCCTCTGTAATTTTTTCAATATTTAGGGAACCATATTTATCTATGTTATTTACAATTCCTTCTGCAAGGAGAGATTCGCTTGCGCTTCCATCAGATTTCATTTTATATGATTGGTATGATAGTAGATTCTGACACCCCTTTCCGATTTCAAAGTATTCACTGTAAGCTTTTGCTACTGCAAGTACATCGGGTAGGTAGTAATTTTTAACAAAGCCAATGATTTCATCCAATCTCCAGAAATAATTATAAATTTTATCTTGTGTTACTTGACCAGATATACCTCCTCCCACAATTGCACTATCATGGGGCCATTTTCCACCAAAGATTGAAGCTGCTTCCTGTGCTTTCCTGTAGATATCTAAAGCCATTAAGTAATGTCCTGCTACTTCACTTGCAGTTTTACTGTCAAATTTAAAATCTATTTCACTTCTTGGTAAAAATGGTTTGGAAAAACCCTGCTGAAGAAAATTTTTTAGGATATTTAAATCTTCATTTTTCCCTTCATATTCCAATGCTTTTGCAACATCTATATAATCCAGCCCGCTTAAAATGTAAAAATGCAAGATATGATCAGCTATGGTTCTTGTACCTTGAATAATATTTCTGAGAAGGATTCCATTTAATGGAATACTATCACTAAGCTGGCAGCAATCTTCTAATGCTGATACAGAAGCTATAGCATGGGGTTCAGGGCAAACTCCGCAGATTCTCTGTGAAATCATTACTGCATCTCTGGGATCTCTTCCTTTTAATATTGTCTCTATTCCTCTAAAAAGAGTACCACTCATATTGGCATCTTTTACTTCTCCATTATCAATGGTTGCTTCAACTTTTAAATGTCCTTCTATTCTGGTAATTGGATGTATGACTATTTTTTTCACTTTCTCACCTTCCTATTTTTTATTTTGGATTGTAGTTTTCCTTTGATTGGCAGGTACTTCTACATCAATAATTTTTTCGTAAAAATCTCCAACAAAATCAGGATATTCTGGTTGGGTGCATCCATTACAGGGAGCACCGCTTCCAATAACCCAGTTGACTTTTCCATTCCAATGCCTGATAGGGCAATCAGCGTATGTAATGGGGCCCTTACAGCCTAATTCATACAAACATCCCTCATCTCCAAATTTTTTTGCAAATTTGCCTTCATCAAAATACGCTCTATTTGGGCAATTTTCGTGTATTAATTTTCCAAAATAGGTTTTAGGCCTTTTTAAATCATCCAGCTCAATATTTTCCAGTCCATCAGTTAAAACTGCTTCTATTGTTCCAAACAACCAGTCAGGATGAGGCGGACAACCAGGTATATTAATGAGAGGTGTTTTTATATTGTTTTTTAGGAAAATGTCATCAACGCTTAAAGAATCAGAAGGATTAGGCGAGGCTGCTGAGATACC
>JAUWCR010000054.1 GCA_030609215.1 Actinomycetes bacterium
TTTTCTTTTAAACAAAAAAATTTAGGTAAGGCATAAAGATGAAAATAAACAATAAAAAAGAATCCAATAGAAATTTATTAAAAAATATTTTTTTAATACCCTTTAGAAGGCAATACATATTTATTTGGCTTTTTGTAATAATATATATTGCATTTGCTATAAGTTCCCCTGCATACAGAACACTTGCTAATTTGTTGGATATTTTGCGTATATCTGCTATTGGCTCACTTTTGTTTATGGGACTGACCTGGGTGATTGCTGCTGGTGAGATCGATTTAAGTTTTCCAGAAGTTGCTGCTTTTACATGTGTAGTAATTGCTTATTTGTTTCAAAAAGGCATTAACATTGGACTTGCAGTTTTAATATCATTTTTATTGGGTATATTATTTGGATTTTTAAATGGTATTTTAGTAGGTTATGTAAAAATACCTTCCTTGATTACAACTATTGCTAGTGGTGCAGCAGCAAAAGCTCTGGCAAATATACTTGCGAAAGGGCAACCTATTTATGTTGATAGTGGAAGCATAATAAATAAATTAGTTTTTGGATATATTTTTAAATTACCAATACTATTTTTAATTGTTTTAGCTATTTATATTTTTATGAAATATATTCAGGATTCTACTACAATAGGTCAATATATTTATGCAATTGGAGAGAATAGGAAGGCTTCTAAGGCTGCAGGTATTAACGAAAAAAAGATAATCCTCGGGGTTTATGTATTAGCTGCTTTTATGGCTTCATTAGCAGGAATATTTTTAACAGGATTATTAAGTTCTGGTCAGCCTGAAATAGGATACTCATACCTTCTAGATGGATTGTTGGCAGTTTTTTTGGGTGCTTTAGTAATAAAAGAAGGTAAACCAAATGTTATTGGTACAATAATTGCAGTGATAATTCTAGGAATTCTTGTTAATGGATTTACATTATTGGGTATTCCATATTATATGGCAGAAATTGTTAAAGGTTCTTTGTTGATTAGTGGTGTTTCAATTATGTTTATTATAAAAAATAGTCAAAGAGTATTAGTTAAAAAATAATAATTAAATAAATTTGTTTAGGAAGGAAAATCATGGGTAGTGATTATGGAAAAGAGAATTCTGGTAAAGTTGCAATTATTACCGGTGCGGCGCAAGGAATTGGAAAAGCAATTTCAGAAAAATTTGTAAAAGAAAAAATAAACGTATTTTTATTTGATTTGAAGGAAGATGTATTTAAAATTGCTAAAAAATTAAATAATATAGATGTATTTGCCAAAGCAATAAAAACCGATTTAACTGACAAACAAAACATAAAGGAAGCAGTTTTATCGGTTTTAAATACTACTGGAAAAATTGATATTCTTGTCAACTGTGCAGGCGTAGTTTTTCTAGACAATGTAGAAGATTTAAAAGAAGAAGAGTGGGATATTACTATAGCTGTTAATCTGAAAGCACCTTTTATTTTATCTCAAGAGGTATCAAAATCAATGATTGCTAATAAAGGAGGCAAAATAATAAATATAGCCTCACAGGCAGGTGTCATAGCTCTTGAGAAACACGCAGCTTATTGTGCCAGTAAAGCTGGACTAATTGGTTTAACTAAAGTATTTGCAATTGAATTAGCTAAATTTAATATACAAGTTAATGCAATCTCTCCAACAGTAATTCTTACTGAACTTGGGAAAAAAGCGTGGGCAGGTAAAAGAGGTGAAGAAATGATAAAAAAAATCCCTGCAGGTAGATTTGGATATCCCGAAGAAATTGCATCTGCTGTTTACTATCTTATAAGCAAAGATGCAGATTTAATAACTGGAGAAAATTTGATAATAGATGGTGGATATACCATACAATAATTAAATGTAGATTCTTAATAAATAATGAGAACGTAAAAAACCAGTAAATTTTACAAAATATTTTAGGTTAGACTGAAAACTATTAATTATAATTTTTTTTGAATCATAAGGAGAAATAAATGCAAAGGATTATAAATAACCCTGATTTAGTTGTAGAGGATATGCTGGAAGGATTTTTAAAGGCTAATCCTCATATAATAGAAAAAGCTGGTCATAGTAGAGTTCTTAAATATAAAAATGCTCCTATCAAAGGTAAAGTAGGTATAGTTACTGGAGGGGGCTCTGGCCACAAACCTGCTTTTATTGGTTATATTGGTAAAAATATGGTAGATTCAGTTGCTGTTGGAGAAATTTTTTCCTCACCGACCGCAAAAGCTTTTTTTGAAGCTTTTAAAGTAGCAGATGGAGGAATGGGAGTTGCTTGCTTATATGGAAACTATGCAGGGGATAATTTGAATGTTAAGATGGCAATCGAAGAAGTAAAAAATAGTGGTATAGAAGTAAGAACTGTAGTTGCAAACGATGATGTCCCGTCTGCTCCAAAAGAAAATAAAGCTAAAAGACGCGGAGTAGCCGGAGAAGTATTGATGTGGAAAGTAGGTGGTGCTAAAGCAGCTTTAGGTGGAAACTTGGATGAGGTAATAAATATTTCTCAGAAAGCAATTGATAATACAAGAAGCATAGGGATAGGAGTAAGTCCATGCACAATTCCTTCTGTGGGAAAACCTAATTTTAAGATAGAGCCAGGAAAAATGGAAATAGGTATCGGTCATCATGGTGAGCCAGGAATAAAGATAGATAATCTACGAACAGCAGATAAAATGGCTGAAATTAGCGTAAATACCTTACTTCCTGATTTACCATTTAACTCTGGAGACGAAGTAGTTGTTTTGGTGTCTGGATTAGGCGCTACCCCAGTTATGGAGCTGTATATTTATTTTAATGAAGTTGCAAAGCTTCTGTTTAATAAAAACTTAAAAATTTATAAATCTCATGTTGGGAATTATTTTACTTCTTTAGAGATGATGGGGGTAACTCTTTCTATAATGAAACTTGATGATGAGTTAAAACAACTTATAGATTTAGAGTGCAAAACAGTCGGTCTAACACAGTTTTAGGAGGGGTATAATTGGAAAAATTTTTAAATTCTGAAGGCTCTCAAATTGTTTTTAATTTAATTAATGAAATAAATTTAAACAGAGGTTTCTTAAGTGAGATTGATGGAGCAATTGGAGATGGAGATCATGGGATAAATATGGATAAAGGTTTCTCAATAGCTAAAAATAAGATTACTAAAGAGATGAGCTTATCAGATTCACTTGATACTTTAGGAAATGTTTTACTTTTTGAAATTGGTGGTTCCATTGGTCCGCTATATGGAACATTTTTTAAATCTCTATCATTAGCCAGTAAAAATAAATATGAAATAGATAAATTTGTTTTTTTAGACATGATAAAGAATGCATATGAAAAGGTAGTGGAAATAGGAAATGCAAAAGTTGGAGATAAAACAATTATTGACACACTTGAACCTGCATATTATATCTTTAAAAAATCTGTAAATAATAAAAATTTTAAAAAATCATTAGAGCTTATGATAGAAACAGCCAAAAAAGGTATGGATTCTACCCGGGATTTAGTGGCTAAAGTGGGTCGTTCTGCCAGACTTGGAGAAAGGTCAAGGGGTGTTCTAGATGCTGGAGCTGTATCTTGCTATATAATACTTAAAAGTTTAGGTGAGTCAATTATCAATAGCATTGATAATTGACTTAAAACGTGAATTTAAAGTACTTTTAAAATCTAAAATTTTTTTCATTGAATAAAAAATAAAAACGATGCTTCAAATTGATGATATAGTAAAAATAATTGATGTAAGTGTCTTAAGACCAGATATTACATTAGACGAAGTTAAATATTTTATTAAAGAAATTAAGAAATATAGGTTTATCTGTTGTTTTACAATGCCCTGTTACACAAAAATATTAGTAGATTCTTTAAATGAGGAGCAAGATATTTTAGTTGGAGGAGTGGTGGGTTATCCCACAGGAGCTGATACTACAGAATCTAAGATTGCGCAGGCGAAGGAATTAAAAGCAATTGGCTGCAATGAATTAGATATGGTAATAAATGTTGGTTTTCTTAAATCGGGAATGTATAAAGAAGTAGAGAAAGACATAGAATCTGTATTTAATGCTAGCAGGGGTCTTTCTTTAAAGGTTATTTTAGAGGTTACGTTATTAACTGATGACGAAATTAAAAAAGCTTGTGACATAATATTGAACTCAGGGGCAGAATTTGCGAAAACAGCTACAGGATGGATTAAGAATCCAACATCTTTGCATCATATTAAAGTTATTAAAAAAAGCATCGGAGATAAAATTAAAATAAAAGCAGCAGGAGGAATTAATTCTTTCGAGACATTATTGGAAATGTATAAATTGGGTGTGTCTAGGTTTGGAATTGGATTAGAATCAGCAATAAAAATAATGAATGAAGCTGAAAAATATATCTTCTTTAATAAAAAATAGATACCCACGCACTAAAGTGCATGGCACTTACTTAAATTCAAGCTTCGCTTGACCTAAATCCTGGCTTTGCTGCCATTTTACATACTTGATTATTTCTTTTTCGTCTATTCCTACCGTTGAAACAAAGTATCCGGGAGACCATACAACTCCTTCTTTCCAGTAAACTTTCTTTAACCAATCAAACTTTTTTACAAAGATTTATTGATGTTACTCCCTTTATTTTTTTTATCACATCACTAACTGCATATTTTGGTGGAATTATCATTATCATGCGTATATGATCTTTTATAATATTATATTCTGTTATATAGCATCCCGGCATACCTTTTATTATCTTCAGAAAAAGTTTTATCAGGTATCCTTTTATACCAGGATTTAGGATACGGCTCCGATATTTCGGTATCCATACTATATGATACTCTGTTCTGTATGCTCCATGACCACTTAAGTATGTTTCCATTTTTATATTTTATCATATCGTCGCCTATCCATTCACCCACGCACTAAAGTGCATGGAACTCTGTCCTGGCGGGTTATTAGATATACTGACAAATTCAGAGGCATAAGCAACAGGTCCTATTATATTTATCATATTAACTAATAATATAAGTCAATAGATTAGTAAAGGAAAAAATTAAAGATTTTATAGAAAAAAATTTTATCCAGATTAATCTTTTGAAGGCCTTAATATAAAAAAAATGTAAGTGAAAAATTTAAGATATATTAATTATAGTGATATAATTTTCAATAAATATTTTTAATTTAAAAAATGTGCACCATTAAAAATAAAATAAAATAAAAAAGATTTCGTATTGGAGTTACAATGAAAAGAATAATTGCTTGCGATCTTGGTACAAGCGGTATTAAGGCTTCTTTATTTGATAAAGAAGGGAATATTAATGAAAGTACTTTTGAGCAATATACTACTTATTATAGGGATTCAAATATTAGTGAGCAGAAACCTTCAGATTGGTGGTGTTGTATTATAAAAAGTATAAAAAATCTTATTAACAAAAGCAACCTAATAATAAAGGAGGTTGAATGTATTGCTGTAACAGGGCATAGCTTGGGTGTTATACCAATAGATAAATATGGTGAACTACTTAGGGAAAAAGTACCAATTTGGTCAGATAGTAGAGCAAAAAAACAAGCTTTGAATTTTTTTAAAAATTATGATTATAAGAAGTGGTATTATACTACCGGAAATGGATTCCCGCCAGAGCTCTATCCGGCATTTAAAATGCTTTGGTATGAAGAAAATGAACCGGAAACATATCAGAAAGCTATGAAATTTTTGGGCACTAAAGATTACATAAATTATAAACTAACCGGGAAATTTTATACTGATTATTCTTATGCCTCTGGTACAGGTTTATATAATCTTTATAATTGGAAATATGACGATGAATTAATAAGTGCATTTAAAATAGATAAAAATAAGCTTCCGAAAATAGTATCTTCAAAAGAAATTATTGGTTCCATTACAAAAGTTGCTGCAGAGCAGGTTGGTTTAAAATCAGGGATTCCTGTTGTATGCGGAGGTGTAGATAATTCATGTATGGCGTTGGGTGCTTTATGTTATAAAGAAAATAGAACATATACTTCATTGGGTTCTTCAGCATGGATAGCTGTTTCTTCACATAAACCTTTGCTAAGCCTTACAAGCAAACCATTTGTTTTCGCCCATGTATTGAATGATCAATTTGTTTCTGCGGTCCCAATTTTTTCAGCAGGAGCTTCTTTTAACTGGATAGGTGAAAATTTTTTCAAAAATTATAAGGAAAAAGAAAAGTTAGATATGGCAAGTTTATTTGGATTGATGACTTCACTTGCTGAAATTTCACCAGTAGGTTCTAATAAACTAATATTTAATCCAAGTCTTGCAGGTGGTTCTTCAATGGATAAAAGTGTTAATATTAAAGGTGCATTTATGGGGCTAACTCTCAATCATTCAATAAATGATATTGTTAGATCTGCTATGGAAGGTATTGCAATGAATCTCAGGGTTGTATTAGATAAACTCGAAGAAATAACGCCTGTATCCGATGACATGGTTTTGGTTGGAGGAGGAAGTAAAAATAATCTTTGGAGGAAAATATTTGCAGACATTTATAATAAAAATATAATAAAAACTAATATTGATCAAACAGCCACTTCTTTTGGAGCGGCTGCTTTAGCTGCTGTGGGTATAGGTATTTGGGATACCTTTGAAAAGATTGATACTATAATAAAACTTGAGGAGATAAATAAACCTATTAAAAAAAATAATGAAAAATATGAAAAAATATTGCCAATTTTTAAAAACATTGGAGAAGTGTTATCTGATATTGGAGATAAATTGCAGTCTTTGGATTTTGATTAAAAACTACTTCTTTATCCGCAATCTAATTTTTTAAAACATACATATTGTACTAATAAAACTCTTTAATTCCATAAATATCAGGTTCGAATTTAGACTAACGGATAATTGAGACAATAGTTGCAATATATCTGGTACTATTTCCACTGTAAGAGGACAAAAACTTTATTACAAGACGGCCGGTTATTCCATTTGAAAAGCCTACTTTCGAATCGTCCAAAAAAGTCAAAAATTTTTGCAGTATACTGAATATGGATGTCTTTCCCATTGAACTATATTTTCTCGATATGCAAATCTCTTTGAAAACTTCGTAATCTTTTGTGAACTGAACCGGGCACTCAAAAGGCCTTCTTCCAGGTCTTTTTTTTATAATCATCGTACCGTATTCTGAATAATCCCATAAAACCTGAAATCCTCTGATAGCAGAGCGTACTTTTGCCGGATGTTTACCGTAAAGACCTTCAATGCTAAGCCCGAATTTATACTTTATAAAATCAAGTCCAAGATTAGCTGAATAACACTCAACCCCCTTTCCTTCATATATTTCAGCAGACTGTTATAACAATGTCTGTAACGGCCAACCGTATAATCGGCATAGTTTTGTTCCTGCAAAGCAGCAAGAATCTTAGCGGTAACTTTCTGGATTTTTGATTTTTTTTCCATAAATAAGCTCCTTTCATTTAGAATTTTGAATTTATTATAAAATAATATGGGGAGTGTTGTTGGTTAAAAACGCCTTTAAAACAGTATCTTTATCAAACACTCCCCATATTAAAGCACTCTACATATTGGCGATTCATTATGTGAAGTAAAAACAATACCGGCTAGGTAAATACCCACCATACAAGGGTGTCTAGATTTTTACTTCACATAACGGAGTTCTCAACATAATAACTCGTAGGTGACAATATCACTGAATAACAACACAATCCTCAGCGACTATTTGACTTTATGGCTTATTGTGATAATATAACCAAGCATTAAAAGTTAAAATTGTAATAAACATGCAAGATTGCCGTAAGACATGAAAGATAACTATTTAAATAATTTAGGTATATTTAAGCAGGTTGAGAAGGGTAACCTTCAGTTCAACAAAAGGCTAATCAGCATGATCCTCTTTCTCAAAGACAATACCTGCTGGCGCAGCTAATAAAATATCAGGTTAGCCAGTATTTAGTATTGCTTCATTTAATTTGTTTTTTCTAGATACTAAAATTTGAAAGTCATCTTATATTAATTTTCCTGTTTTTCTTATAGTTTTATTGGAGTTTCAAATTATTTTTTGTAATAAATTTTTCGTTGTATCTTAAGGGTATAGATT
>JAUWCR010000202.1 GCA_030609215.1 Actinomycetes bacterium
GCAGCTCCCTTCAACAAATTATCTATAGCCGAAAATATTTTTAAAGTATCAGTTCTTTTATCAAAACATATACCGATTTGACATATATTCGTACCAATCACATCTTTCAATTGAGGTATCTTTTTACCCTGAAATTGAACAAAAAAGGAATCCTTGTAAAATTCATCATATGCTTTATATGCTTTTTCTACTTCATCTGCTAAATTATCTTTATGTTCTAATTTACAGTAAATAGAAGTAAAAATCCCTCTGTTTATAGGAAGTAGATGGGGTGTAAAACATACTTTCATTTCTTTTTTTGCAATTTTTGAAACCTCCTGTTCTATTTCTCCAATATGCCTATGTGCCTCTGCAGCATATGCGAAAAAATTATTATCCACATTGCAGAATAGATAATCCATTTTTAACTTTCTGCCTGCACCCGAAACTCCGGATTTGGCATCAACATTTATACTTTCAATATCAAAATTACTGCTTGCAAGTACAGGAGCAAGACTAAGTATGACAGAAGTTGGATAACAACCAGGGTTGGCAATATGTTTGCAATTTTTTATCTTTTGCTTATTAATTTCAGTAATCCCATAAACAAAATCAGGAAGCATTCCTTTTAATATATGTTCCGAGCCATACCACATGTTAAAATTGTCAGGATCATTTATTCTAAAATCAGAACCAATATCAATTATTACACCATCATAGTTTAATAAATTTTCTTTTAAGTACTGCATGGATTTTAAAGGCGGAAGACATAAAAATACTACATCGATATCCTTTAACTCATCTTTGCTAACCTCTTCTTTAAAAATTAATACATCACTTGTGTAATCTGTATATGATGAAAAAGCTTCACTCACCCTAACATCTTTATACTTCCTTGATGTAACAATTTTTACCTCAGTATATTTATGTAAGTTAAGTATCTTAATTAATTCCATACCTGTAAATCCTGAACCACCAACAACAACTGCTGTTATCTTTTCTTTCATAATTAAATCTTCTCTCTAACTTTTTATAAATATAGCAACCTAAGTATTATTATAATTTACCATTATAGATGCATATTATACATAATAATTAAATATTATGCAAGTTTTTAATTAAAAATCTTTACACATTTATAAAATTTAAGATTTTTTACATTGAAAATTTTCGTAATTGAATTATATTAGCTAATATCAGCCAATACTATTACATAAAACTTCTATTTTATGTTACATCCAGATACCCAGGACTATTCAATTTAATTACACACCATCTAACTTTATTTAGACTTTTTAATTTTTGTTATCCTGGAAACCTTTCCATCAAAAACTCCGCCTTCGTTTATTATAAGTGAATCTGTCTTTATGCTTCCTTTAACGATTCCGCTCTCCATTATCTCAACCTTGCCTGATGCTTTCATTTTCCCATCATAATCTCCTTCTATGCTAGCATCAATTGTATCAATATCAGCATTTACAATACCGTTTTCCCTAATATTTATCTGCCCTTCAACTTTTAGCTCACCATTTACTTCACAGTCAACTTCAATAGATTCAGATATATCCATTTTACCCTCAAATTTTGCTGAATCCCCTTCAATTTTTAATAATTGTCTGGGGTTTTTCCCTCCAGAATATTGATTGTTGCTTGAATCTTCTCCAGCCATATTTAATCCTTGCTCCTTACATTTGATATAAACTGTTTAATATTATAAATAAAAAAACGTAATTTTCCAAAGGATTTTAAAAATCTCTTACTCTTGCATTATACTTCTTACCCAAATTTTCTAAAATTCTTTGAATAATTATCTCAACTTCCACATCCTTTAAAGTTCTCTTATTGTCCCTGAAAACAAGTGAATATGCCAGACTTTTTTTACCAGATTTAATTTGTTCTCCTCTGTAAATATCAAATAAAGTTATCTCTTCTAGTATTTCAGTTTCTGTATTCCTAATCTCTTTTTCTACATTACTACTTTTTACATTCTCGTCTACAACTATCGCAAGATCAATTTCAATAGAAGGAAAAACAGGTACAGATTTAAACTGTTTTTTAATTTTTATATTTTCTATAAATTTATCCAAATTTATTTCCAGGTAATATACATCCTGTTTAATATCCATCTCTTCTAGCAAAATAGGATGAACTTTCCCGATTATTCCCATACCTTCATTATTTAAAACAACATCTGCGCTAATTCTCGGATGAAAAAACTTATACTCTTTTTCCTTTATATCCAAAGAACCCAAATTATAATATTTATTATATAAATATTCTAAAATACCTTTTAGGCTATAATAATTGCAATTTTTTCCTTTTCCATACCAGCTCTTAACAGCCACTTTTCCTGTAAGCATTATGCCAAGCGTATTTATTTCCAGTGGCAACTTTGATTTCAATTTTTTCCTAAAAACCTTTGATATTTCATATATTCTGATATCTTTTATTTTACGATTTATATTATCTTTTATATTCATGGTCATTGAAGGAAGAAGGGAGGATCTCAGATAAGCAAAATCCTCATTAATTGGATTTAATACCTTTACAGTATTTTTATATGCATCTTCAAAATCTAATTTAAATTTCCTTTTCGCTTCTTCACTTACAAAAGAATAATTTATAACTTCATACAGTCCAATATTACACAAAACTGCCCTTATGTCCCTTATAATTCTTTGGTAAAAACTATATCCTCCTTCTCTAAGAATAGAATCAGGTGGTGTAGAATCAAAATTATTATAACCATAAATTCTTGCTACCTCTTCTATTAAATCTATTTCTCGTCCTAAATCCTCAAATCTAAATGATGGTACAATAGAT